>JBCDIO010000164.1:0-6986 GCA_038748815.1 Bacteroidota bacterium | reverse complement strand
GATGAACTGGGCAAAAAGAACCCGTCAAAAGGTTTAGCAATGTAGGTTACAAAGGAATAAACGGTATCATTTGTTCATATTTCAGACCCATGAAAGAGGAAAAGGCTTACGATTTTTCGGATCTCCGTCCCGATCCACACCGACGATTAATAGAAATTAATGCCAACCGCTTTCCGATCACCCTAGTCTTAGATCGTCTCCTAGAACCGGCAAACGTGGGCATGCTTTTCCGACTAGGGGAAGCTTGCCGGATCGAACGGATCATCTTTTGGAAAATGGAATCTACGGAGCCCAGTAAAAAAGCGGTAAAGGTGGCTCGGGCCGCTGTTCAACAAATACCATTCTTACACGTACACACCGTCCGTGCACTACAAGAGGCCCTTCCAGATACCCATTGGGTCGCTTTAGAATATACAAATCGAAGTATTCCCTACCACCAGTTTAGGATACCGGAATCGCTGGCACTTTTCGTAGGGAACGAACAAAGAGGATTAGATCCTGAACTCTTAACCCTGGCCAGGGAGAGCATTCATCTGCCCATGTACGGGCTCAACACGTCGATTAATGTAGCCTGTGCCACCAGCGTAGCACTGTACCGTATTGCTCAACAATTCGCGCAAAAAGGGAATTCCCTTAGTTAGCATCTTTTCGCTGCAAAAAATAGTAATAGGTAACCAAAGCTAGGCCTCCTAAAATCAAAATGGGTACCAAGTACGCCACCGGAGGAATCATGCCGGACTCTTGTAAAAAATAACCTAGTAAAACACCAACCCCTGCTGCAATAGCTACCATGCCTTGCTTTAAAGCTTCAAATTTATTGCCTTCTCCAGAAAACAGATCGGCACTCTGTCCGTGCTCAATCAGAGCCATGCGTTGCTTATGCCGAGAGGTAAAGAATAAATAAAAGAGTACAATAGCAGTAGTAAACACGCTAATGATAGCAACAATTCCAACAACCATGATTCAATGTTTTCGTGATGAGATAATGATTTGATCCCTACGACGGGTATTCGAATCAATGGGTTACAAAAGCGCAACACTTTTTTTTCTTATTTTTTTGTAACCAATACTAAAAGAACCTCGTCCAAGCGGGAAACCAATATTATGAACGATCAGGATCTTATAAATCTAGTCCTCCGGGGCCAACGTCGGGCGTTCGCCCAGTTGGTCGATCGGTATAAGGACTATGTCTTTACGGTCGTTCTACGATTGGTGAAAAACCGGGAAGAAGCAGAAGAGATTGCCATGGACGTCTTTATGAAAGTCCATAAAAACCTTCGGCATTTTCACGGTAAATCAAAGTTTAGTACCTGGTTGTACAGCATTGCATACCGTACTTCGGTAGACTATCTACGGGTAAAAAAACGCCCGGTCATCTCGCTGGACCAAGAAGAAATTCCCTGGCAAATCACCGATGATAGCGGTCAAGGACCTATGCAAAAATTGCAAGCTGGAGAACTAAGCCGAGAAATTAATTTGTTGATTCAAGGGTTGGGAGCGAACGATGCGGCACTTATATCGTTATTCTATTTGCAAGAGCAAAGTATTGATGAAATCGCCACCATCACCGGACTTTCAAAAAGTAATGTCAAAGTGCGCTTATTCCGCATCCGGCAGAAATTGAAAGAATTACTTGAGAAAACGGATACCCACCCGCTTAAAGATTGGTTATGAGCGTAATGGAAGAAACCCTACTGTGGAAATACATTGACGGAGATTGCACTCCGCAAGAATTAGCATTGGTGGAGAAGATGCTGGCCGAAGAAGAACGCATTCGTCAGCATTTCAATACGATGAAGCTTTTACATGGAGATCTCCTCAATCTGGAGATGCAGCAGCCGTCTATGCGCTTCACCGCCAATGTAATGGAGCAGCTTCCTGTGTTGAAAGGCACTCAGCTATTAGCCAGCCGTTGGGTACTGTTAACTGCCCTGTTTTTAGCCACTGTCCCATTCTTAGCCCTACTTTTCAAAATTCCTGTGGGGATCAATACGGAAGAACTGCCATCACAATGGGTAGAATGGGCAGAATCCACGCAATCCCTGATGTTAGCCCAAAACTGGACATCCGTTCTGAGCTGGATCGTCCCCATTACCGCCCTCGTATTTTTATTCTTCGTCGACCGGATTTATCAACAAACTGAAGAACAAAAATATATTACCGGTTAAAGAGCATCCGTTCCCCTTTTTTAGACTCATCAAAAACACCAGCGTGATAAGCCACGTGGCCACTTACAATCGTGGTCTCCACATACCCTTTGAAGGTATGCCCTTCAAAGGGAGACCATCCACACTTATAGTGTATATTTTCCTTAGTTACCGTCCATTCTTTTTCTGGATCAACGATAATAATATCCGCCCACATACCCGTATCTAGATAACCTCGATCCTCAATATGAAAACATTCCGCGGGAGCGTGGCTCATCTTTTCTACGATCCGCTCTGGTGTAATTTCTCCGCGCTGATAAAACTCCAACATGACATTTAAAGAATGTTGTACCAATGGCACTCCGGACGGAGCTTTGAAGTAGGTCCCCTGCTTTTCTTCCCAGGTATGTGGCGCATGGTCGGTAGCGATAATATCCAGGCGATCTTCCAAGAGGGCAGGCATCAAGGCAGAACGGTGTTCTTCTCCTTTTACCGCTGGGTTGCACTTAACCTGCGTACCTTTCGTCGCATAATCATCTGCATTGAAGTACAAGTGGTGTACACACACTTCTGCGGTAATATGCTTATTAGCAATGGGGCCTGGCTCAAAAAGGGCCAACTCATCCTTGGTACTAATGTGTAAGATATGCAGACGAGTGCCATATTTTTTGGCTAATTCCACCGCAAAGCTGGAGGACTTATAGCAACCTTCTACGTTGCGAATAACCGGATGCATTTCGATGGGAACTTCTTCTCCGTACTGTTCTTTTGCTTTGGCGGCATTGGCTCGAATCGTTGCCTCATCTTCGCAATGTGTAGCAATCAGCATTTTGCATTCCCGAAACAGGGCATCTAATACTTTAGGTTCATCAACCAGCATATTCCCAGTACTGGATCCCATAAAGATCTTAACGCCACATACGGTCCGTGGATCCGTCTTAAGCACCTCTTCTAAGTTATTGTTTGAAGCACCCATAAAGAAGGAATAATTCGCCAGCGACACCTCTGCGGCCCGCACGTACTTCTCTTCCAATTTTTCTTGGGTTACAGCCGGTGGTTTGGTATTGGGCATTTCCATAAAGGAAGTGGTGCCACCAGCCACTGCGGCCTTTGCCTCGGTATAAATTTCGGCTTTATGCGTCAAACCGGGTTCCCGAAAATGTACCTGATCATCAATAATACCGGGTAATACCCATTTGCCTTTCGCTTCGATTACTCGATCTACGGGCTTATCAATTTGCGCTGCTATTTCTGCGATTCGGCCATTCTCAATCAATAAATCGGCCGTTTGTCTTTGTCCACGGTTGATGAGTGTACCGCCTTTTATCAATATTCTTTGCATCACTTTATCGGGTTTGGCGGAAAGTTAAAAAATCCAAGGCGAAGGAGGAGGCTCCAGAAAATAAATTTATAGGCCCCTCTGATAAAGTCTCGTTTTTTTTGTGCCGAGAATACCTTGCCAAGCAAATTCGGTACCCCAAGGGCTCGGGATTAATGAAGGGCAAAATAAAATTTGCTAGGCGCAGACCAAAATTAGAAATCCCAACAGACTCTTATTAGCTTTGCGGGCAAATCATCCAATCCGTATGAATCAATCCATTCTCGATCCTAATTTCAAGCTCGGTATCCTCGGTGGAGGCCAGCTCGGGAAAATGCTTTGTGAGGCAGCCAGCCCCTGGACTTTGCAGATTTGGATCCTGGACAAGGATCCTAGCTATCCGGCTGGGCCGCTAGCCACCAAGTTTGTCAAGGGAGATTTTTCCAACTACGACGATGTACTTGCTTTTGGGCGTTCGGTCGATATTCTTACCATTGAGATTGAGAGTGTAAACATCGAAGCCCTGGAACAACTAGAAAAGGAAGGGAAGGCGGTTTATCCAAGCACTGCCGCGCTGCGCGTCATTCGAGATAAGGGTATCCAGAAAGAGTTCTACCGGGACCATCACTTCCCGACTTCTCCCTTTACCTTATACGATTCACCGGAGGCCATTCGAGCAGCCATCACTGCGGGTACGCGCCCCTACCCTTTCGTACAAAAAGCCCGAACGGGTGGTTACGATGGCCGCGGCGTAGCCGTCATTCGCAACGCCCAGGATCTGGATAAATTATTGCCAGGGCCGGCCATGGTGGAAGAGTTGGTAGACATTGAGATGGAGTTGGCCGTCATTGTCGCCAATAACGGTCAAGGCCAATACCGCAGCTTTGCCACCGTAGAAATGAGCTTCCACCCTACGGCTAACTTGGTAGAATTTTTATTAGCACCGGCCAGAATCACCGCCGAACAATACGCAGAAGCCCAAGAGATTGCCTTAGCGTTGGCCAAAAAAATGGACGTGCGCGGGCTTTTAGCCGTGGAGCTATTCCTGGCTAAAGACGGACAGATCCTAATTAATGAGGTAGCACCACGGCCACACAATAGTGGACATCATACGATTGATAGCTGCGTTTGCTCTCAATTCGAACAGCATTTGCGCGCCGTCCTAGGCTTGCCTCTGGGCGATACCAACCTGCTGAGTCCAGCCGTTATGGTGAATGTACTCGGAGAAGAAGGGCATCAAGGGCCTGTTCTGTACCAAGGCTTGGAAGAGATTCTGGCCATTCCGGGGGTTTGCCCCAACTTATACGGTAAAAAAGAAACCCGTCCTTTCCGTAAGATGGGACACGTCACCGTAGTCGCTCCCAGCGAGGAAGCCGCCATTGAGCGTGCCCGCACTGTTCAAAATACCCTTAAAGTCATTAGCCATGTCTAAACCCGTAGTAAGCATCATTATGGGGTCCGATTCGGACCTGCCCATCATGCGCCAAGCGGCCGATTTTCTGGAAGAAATGCGCATCCCTTTTGAATTGACCATCGTTTCTGCGCACCGTACGCCGGAGCGTATGGTGAACTTCGCCCAAAGTGCCCACGAGCGGGGTATCCGCGTGATTATTGCTGGAGCTGGTGGTGCGGCCCACCTGCCGGGTATGGTGGCTTCACTATCGCCACTTCCGGTCATTGGAGTGCCCATTAAATCGAGCAATAGTATTGATGGTTGGGATTCGGTACTTTCGATCTTGCAAATGCCCGGTGGAGTACCCGTAGCGACCGTAGCCCTTAATGGAGCTAAGAACGCAGGTATCCTAGCCGCCCAAATTTTGGGTACCTTCGATGGTGGCGTGATGCGGAAAATTCAGAACTACAAGGAAGACCTAAAAGCTAGTGTAGCCAAAAAATATGAAGCGGTAGAAGAGAAAGGTTACCGGGCTTACCTGGAAAACTACAAAAAAAAGTAGGGGCTTCCAATGGAAGCCCCTACGGGTGTTTTCTTACTTTTCAAGGTTAATCAACGTACAGTTCAAACTCGACTCGTCGGTTCAGTTCCCGCCCTTCATCCGTCTCATTTGAAGCAATGGGTTCGACTTCGCCTTTACCCATGTAAGTCATGCGATCCTTACTAATACCTTTACTGAGGATATACTCATAGCAAGACTTGGCCCGTTCTTCGGAAAGAATCAAATTCGTAGAAGAACGTCCGACGTTATCGGTATGTCCGACGATCCGTAGTTGATAGTCGGGATATTCTTTTAATACATCAGCTACCTGGTCTAGAATCGCATAAGATTCTGCTTGCAGCATGGCTTTTCCGGTGCTAAAGCTAACTGCTTGTGCCGCAAATTCTAGGACTTCCTTAGCCTCTTCTTTTATTTCTGGGCAACCGTAGTTCTTGACCGCTCCAACGGTATTCGGACATTTATCCAAGCCGTCGTGTAGCCCGTCGCCATCGGTGTCTGGACAGCCGCCGTAAGGGCCTGCTTTGTCCGGACAAGGATCACGTAGGTCGGCAATTCCATCACCATCGGCATCGGGACAACCATTGGTCGCTTTGGTACCAGCCACCGTAGGACATTCGTCCTCTTCGTCTTTCACTCCATCATTATCCGCATCGGTGGTAGGGCAACCATTAAACGCTTTTAAACCAGGCGTTTGTGGACAATCATCTTCTCGATCCGGAATGCCATCATCATCACTATCCGGGCACCCCTGGAATAGAACCTTACCCGCCTGATCCGGACATTCATCCGAGGAATCCAGGACACCGTCACCATCCGTATCTCGCACAGGACAGCCGTTGTTTTCTACTAAGCCCGCTTCAGATGGGCACTCATCTTCGTTATTGGGAATACCGTCACCGTCGTTATCCGGGCAACCGTCTAAGATGATTTCTCCGGCTTCATCGGGGCATTTATCGACGCCATCTAAAACACCATCGCCATCGGTATCTTGCTGCGGGCAGCCATTTTCAGTTCCCACTCCAATTTCATCCGGACAATTATCATCTTTATCCGGAACACCATCACCATCTCGGTCAGGACAACCACCGGAAGTAACTGGACCAGCTACCTCTGGGCATTCATCGACGGCATCCAAAATACCATCGCCATCCTGGTCCCGCTTCGGACATCCATTAGAAGCCGCAGGGCCTGCCGCATTTGGGCACTCGTCCTCTCCATCGTGTACTCCGTCCCCATCCGAATCCGGACAACCACCGGTAGCTTCATCCCCGGCTTTTTCGGGACAATTATCGTCTTTATCCAGGATGCCGTCACCGTCTGTGTCTGGGCAACCCATCGTTACCGTCGAGCCGGCTAGTTCCGGGCATTCATCTTCTGAATCAATGATCCCGTCGCCATCGGCATCGGGACAGCCGTTCAGGGCTGATGAGCCCGCCACGTCTGGACAAGCATCAATCGGGTCCGCTACCCCGTCTAGATCTCTATCTGGACAACCCAGCATTTTAGCTTCGCCGGCCAATTCTGGGCAATTATCCGCCGCATCGGGTACGCCATCACCATCGGTGT
>JBCDIO010000163.1:0-7000 GCA_038748815.1 Bacteroidota bacterium | reverse complement strand
GGAGAAAGCGGCATTTTTCTCCCATGAAATTCATCCTCATCCTTGGTGCGCCGGCCGTTGGTAAACGGGCGGTCGGAGAAGCCCTGTCCCAAAGGGCGGGTATTCCGCTCTTTCATAATCACCAGTCCATCAAATTGGTGCTACCTTATTTTTACTACGATTCACCAGGATTCAGTCGACTCAATCGATTGATTCGTTTTGGTATCTTCGAAGAAGTAGCCAAGTCTGATTTGCCGGGCTTGATCTTTACCTTAGTGTAGGATTATGATGATCCTGGAGATGAGGCCTACGCCGACGAAATTCTGGCCATTTTTCGGAAAGCAGGGGCCAGTGTTCATTTGATTGAGTTACAGGCCGATTTAGCTATTCGTAAGGAACGCAATCGGGATCCTGAACGTTTACAAGCCAAACCCTCCAAGCAAGATGTGGCCGCCTCCGAACATTCTATGCTATATTTTGAAAATGCCTGTCGCATGGTTAGTCGGCCGGGGGAGTTTCCGGATAAACCCATTTTGCAAATAGATAACACCCATCGTAGCCCCCAGGAAGTTGCCCAACTTATCGTAGATTACATCAATGATAAATAGTTAGTCTATGGATAAACCTTCTGTAAGAATTGTACCTTTTGCTCCAGAATATAAAGAGGCTTTTCGGGATCTCAATAAAGCCTGGATTGAGCAATACTTTCGAATGGAGCCGGGGGATTTTGCCTCTTTAGATCATCCGGACACCTACATTCTGGAAAAGGGAGGGTATATTTTAGTCGCTAAACTCGGAGACCAGATTGCTGGAGTCTGTGCTTTGATGAAGATGGATCACCCCACATTCGATTATGAGTTGGCCAAAATGGCCGTTGATCCCTCGTTTCAAGGCCAAAAAATTGGTTGGAAACTAGGAATGGCTATTCTGGATAAAGCCCGTTCCATTGGTGCAAAAACCCTGTATTTGGAAAGCAATACCATCCTCGTTCCCGCAATCAACTTGTATCGAAAGCTGGGTTTCGTAGAGGTCCCGGATGCGAATTCCCCCTACGAGCGAAGCAATATCCAAATGCAATGTAAGCTCTAAACAGATGCAGCGAATCATGATCATCGGCTGCGGTGGGTCCGGTAAATCAACCCTGGCAAAGCACATTCATGAAATAGTAGGACTCCCCCTCATACACCTTGATCAACATTATTGGCATCCAGGGTGGGTAGAAACCCCTAAAGAAGATTGGGCGCGGATCGTACAAGATTTTGCCGAGCAAAAGGCCTGGGTCATGGATGGAAATTACGGGGGAACTATGGATATCCGCTTGCGGCGGGCTACTACGGTTATTTTTTTAGACCGACCCGCTTGGTTCTGTTTATGGAGAATTTTCAAAAGACGCTTACAGTATCGAGGCGTTTCCCGGCCTGATGTGGGAGCGGGATGCCCAGAGCGGATTACCTGGGAGTTTATCTTTTATATCCTGGGGTATAATCACACCCGCCGCCCGTATTTTTTAAAGAAATTGCAAAATCTGCCAGCCCAAACAGAGGTGCGCATTTTCCGAAATAATCGTGCGGTACAGCATTTTTTAAAAGAATTATCTAATAACTCCAATCCATAAAGAAAACGTATGAAAACTTGGATTTGCCTTCTAGTGCTCATGGTTATTTTAGCAGGCGTACAAGAAAGTGCATCTGCTGAAATTAGGTTGCGGCCTAGTGACTACCAGTCAACGGTAGAGAGTGGTGTTTCTACCACCCTGGATTATACCCTTGACAATCAGCAAAAAGACACCGTATATAATGTGGTGGTATACCTGGAAACGAATGGAGAAACCCCAGACTGGTTGAGATGGGAACCCGTTCGGGTACAGCGATTGCTACCTTATGAACACTATGATATTTCCTGGGAACTAGACGTTCCCTTCCATCGATTTTCCCAATACTATGATGTAAAGTTTCGCATTGAATACGGGGAGGGCAGGCTGGATTCCGAAAAAGAGACCCTCAAGGTCAATCCGCCCGATGGTTATTGGCGCAATCGAGCCCTTTTGTGTTTAATTCCATTCATCGGCATTTTCCTATTTTTATTCTTCCGACAATCTTAACTATCCAACATGAAAGACCAAATTCACGAGCACATCATCAGTGAGCTCAAAAGCAATACCCAGACCGACCGAATCTTTGTATTGAGTGCCATCGTTCTCAATTTGATCACCATGGCGATCAATGCGGCTGTTGCCGGTACTAGTTCAGAATCACTATTGATTATGTTCATTTTTGTAGTGCTGATCCTGGTGGTCAATATCGTTGCCGAAGTAGGACTCATCAAAGGCCGTCAAACTCGGGAGAAACTCCTCAATGGCTTGATCCAAATGTATAAGGATCACGGCGTAGATCAGTACTACGATTCTTCTTTACTCTCTTCGTATCGTACTCGGTATAACTTATTTATGTTGACGGTCTTGTGTTCTGGCTTAGTCGCCGTGGTGGTACCTTTCTTAGGTCTATGATCTGGCGCAAAATAATTGTCCTGGGAAGAGGATATTGGCCTCCAAAAGGACCCTAGCGATTTTCTACACACCGAAAACTTTGTATTAGTTGACCCAAATCGTCACCTACGAGGAATCTATAATGGCCTCAATCAGAATGACATCAATCAATTGATTGCGGATATTAAAATGTTGCAGAGAGAAGTAGATCAGCCTTTAAGCCTATCTACCGATTAAACGGCTGCTCTGTCACCCAGTGGAAGCCTCTATTCATCAAGAGGAAATCATCTTTGGTTTTTCGGGAAAAGCGGACCCAAATTGAATCTGATTGCCACCGCCCTTCCAGAATTAGAGAACGGGCATCCGGCTCGCTGTAGAAAAGCGTGTCTGGGCTATCGTCTTCTTGTTGGAAGATCAGTTGTTGGCGGAGGGTATCTACCTCCAAATCATAGCGTTGTGATTTTCCGTTCATCTGGCGGATCTGTGCCATATCAGGGCGTTCCAGAATGAGGTACTGCCAGTGGCTCGTATCGGTTATTAAAAGCGGTCGGTCGATCCCATTCTCCGTAAAGGATTGGGGAGCATACAGACCGTGTAATGGCACCTTTTCGGGGCTTGGCGTTTTGATTTTAGCCGCGAAAAGTAGGTTTCCAGCCAGGGAACCGGCCATAATTAACCCGACCAAGACCACTTTGGTGATGTCTTTGGCCCGTTCCAGACGGGGCTTCTTAAAATGGGGGAGAATCAGCTGGGCAGTGGTACCCCCATTCTGCACAAAGAAAGACCACAGCCGAGGAGCATCTAAAAGGAGGAGCCCGACCGCCATAGCCACCAGATGGCTAGAATGAATCTTGACCGGAACATCGTAAAAGAAGTTCATGGCCATTACATTACCCATGACACCCAGCACGACCAAAGCACCCAGCATCCGCGTGCGTCGGCTAAATAGGAGTAGTGCACCCAGCGTTTCTCCCCAACCCGCGAAAATGGTGTAGCCTTTGGAAAAACCCATAAAAGTCCAGAGCAAGCCCATGGGGGAGGCTTCTCCGAAAGGTTGAACCAAGCGCGCGAAAGAGGGCTCCTGGAACTGGATATAATAGACCTTTGCTAAGCCGTAGATCAACATCTGGAAGGCTAGATAGTATCGGACCAGCACCTCCAGCCACTCTAAGATCTTATCGGGCGAAATTCGATGCCGATCGAACCAAGACCAAGCCAAAGTACCAAGCAGGCTCAATAGGAAGAAAAGCAAGAGTTGTACATAGGCAAAGACTCCATCTCCGCTACCACTGGGCCCCATATAGATTTCAGCTAAGCCAAGGACGCCTTCTCCCAGCCAAAGAACGATGGGCTCCCAAAGGTAAGCGAGCAAACCAGAGGTAATGAATTGACTAGATAGGCAGTAGAGAGTAAAATAAATAGTGAAAAAGCGGAGGGATAAAAGACGCGCCGGAGTCCATTGCATAGTTGCTTAAGTTGGTTTGCTCCAAAAATAGTTCATATCAATGGAGCAGAAGGATTGAATCGACGAAGTCCGGGCATCCTTCGAAGTGTAGTTTATACGGACCCCAACCTGTGGAAAACTTACCAATCGCCCTTTTCTAAATCCTCCGATTAAGTTCTATCTTTAGTCGTTTATCGCTCAGGGCCTGTTTCGCATTCTAAGCAAGCTCTAAATAGGCACTTTAGCCACCAAACTGATTTTCTTTGGCCACTAAGACCACGAATAAGAAGAAGAAAGGAGCCACTAAGGTAACCCCCTTGATGCAACAATATTTTAGTGTAAAAGCTAAATACCCGGATGCTATATTACTATTCCGGGTGGGTGACTTTTACGAAACCTTTGGAGAAGATGCCGTCACGGCATCCCAGGTGTTGGGTATTGTTTTGACCAACCGAAATAATGGGGGGAGTAAGATTGAGTTGGCCGGGTTTCCGCACCATTCGATGAACGTTTATCTACCCCGCTTGGTCAAAGCCGGCTACCGGGTAGCCGTGTGTGAGCAGCTAGAAAAACCTAGTAAGGAGAAAAAGATCGTACGACGTGGTGTGACGGAGGTCGTTACTCCCGGGGTAGCTATTGACGAGCAATTGCTCGACCATAAAAAGAACAACTTCCTAGCCGCCTTAGTAGCGGGTAAGAAAGAACGTTATGGCTTAGCCCTGCTTGATATTTCAACGGGTGAATTTCTGGTATCAGAAGGAGATCGGGCTTATACCGATAAGCTTCTTCAGAGTTTCTTACCGTCCGAATTGCTGCTACCCAAAGGGCGCCGCTCCGAAGTAGAGACCTGGCTGGGCACACAGTTTTATACCACCACCGTGGAAGATTGGGTGTTTACCCCCGATTATACCCAAGAGAAACTGCGTGGGCACTTTGCCGTAAACTCCATGAAGGGCTTTGGCGTCGATAATTTAGAAGTGGCACAAATCGCCGCGGGTTCCATTCTCCACTATTTGGAGACCACAGAGAATACCCAGATTCAACACGTCAACCGCATTACGCGGGTTGAACCAGATCGTTACGTTTGGCTCGATCGGTTTACCATCCGTAATCTCGAATTGATCTATCCGATGCACCCCCAGGGGGTGAGTCTGATCGATATTCTGGATAAAACGATTTCCCCCATGGGGGGGCGGCTTTTGAAGAAATGGGTTGCTTTGCCGCTGAAGGATTTAAACATCATCCGAAAACGCCACGATCTGGTTGAGGTCTTTATGGCCGAAGGAGAACTCCGTGGCACCTGCGAGGGCTACATTGGCGAGATGGGAGATTTGGAACGGCTCATTTCAAAAGTTCCTTTGAATAAGATCAATCCGCGGGAGATTGTACAGGTGCGTCTTGCGCTGGCGGCCATTGGCCCGATGCGGGAGCAATTGATGGCTAGTCAGAATGCCGAATTGGTCGATATCGCCGAGGGCTTGGATCCTTGCCCAGACCTCCAAGAGATGATCCAACAACGAATTCTGACCGAACCACCGATTAATCTGGCTAAAGGGGGCGTTATTGCGGATGGCTTTGACGAAGCGCTGGATGAACTTCGCTTTTTGGTGAAACGGAGTAATGAGGTGTTGGAGGGCATCTGTAATCGGGAGCGCGAAGCCACGGGAATTGATAATCTGAAAATTGGATTCAATAACGTTTTTGGCTACTACCTTGAAGTGACCAACAAACATAAGGATAAAGGCTTAGTTCCAGAATCCTGGATGCGTAAGCAAACCCTGACCAATGCCGAGCGCTACATTACCGATGAGCTAAAAGAATTGGAGGCGAAGATTTTGGGGGCGGAAGAGAAAATTCTGGCGCGGGAAGCGGTGCTTTATCAGCAGTTGGTGGGGGATATGTTGGCCTATGTACCCGCCATTCAGAAGAATGCTCATTTGATTGCCCGCATCGACTGTTTATTGTCTTTTTCCAAGGTGGCTACTCGGCATCGCTATTGCAAGCCGAGTATGAACGAAAGCTTGGTCATCGATATCAAAGCGGGTCGCCACCCCGTGATTGAACAACAATTAGAATTGGGGACCGAGTATGTACCCAACGATGTGTATTTGAGTAATGAAGAGCAACAAATACTGATGATTACGGGCCCCAATATGGCCGGTAAATCAGCGCTATTACGGCAAACGGCCCTCATTAGTCTGATGGCTCAAATGGGTTCATTTGTGCCCGCCGAATCGGCCGAGCTGGGCTGGGTCGATAAGGTGTTCACCAGGGTAGGGGCTTCCGATAATATTTCCTCGGGCGAATCGACCTTCATGGTCGAGATGAATGAGACGGCCAGCATTCTCAATAATATTTCGGAGCGTAGCTTAATTCTGCTCGATGAAATTGGCCGGGGTACCAGCACTTACGATGGTATTTCGATCGCTTGGTCCATTGCCGAGTTTTTACACAGTAATCCCTTAGCTAACCCTAAGACCTTGTTCGCTACGCATTACCACGAATTGAATGAGCTTGCCAATCGATTTGGCCGTATTAAGAACTTCAGCATTGCGACCCGGGAAGTTGGGAAGCAAGTGATTTTCTTACGTAAGCTCATAGCGGGGGGCAGCCAACATAGCTTTGGTATTCACGTAGCTCGCTTGGCGGGTATGCCACGGGCGATCTTGGAGCGGGCGGAGCATATCCTCGAGCAATTAGAGCAGAAATCCATTGTGGGTGGCCAGGGTAATGGCCCCGATGAAATTCCCATCAAGGAAGTATCGGGAGAAGATGTGCGGCCGGCCGATCTGCAGCTGAGTATCTTCGAAACGGTCGATCCGGTTTTAGGGAAGATTAAAGAAACCTTGCAGGATATGCAGCTGGATGGGATGACGCCCATCGATTGCCTTATGAAGCTGCACGAGATGAAAAAGTGGATCGACGAGCAATAAGTGCGACCCGTTCGGGTCGGGAATTTTTCATTCGCATTTTAGGTATGATATTGGATTCTTCTGAATCATTAGCAAGATTTCTAATTTGGGAGAGGTGTTGAAGTACGGCCTGTTGTGTATAATGTCTCTCCTTCTTGTAGAATGATGTTCCGGATTAGG
>JBCDIO010000162.1:0-7012 GCA_038748815.1 Bacteroidota bacterium | reverse complement strand
GAAACCACTTCCCGAAGACTTTCTTCGTTTCCTGTTTCTAAATAATTATTTAAAAAATACGCTAAACAGCCATCCATTTCCGGGAGATAAATCCGCACTCGATTGCTTTCCACATGATTCTTAAGTAGAATCAGATCCGCCTCTTGGGTAAGCTTTGTACCGTGGATAGCACCAAATAAAAAAAGTCGATGATCTTCGGAAGGAGTATAATTTGTTGCTGCCGAAAGAATAACTTGGTTGGTTTCCAAATACTCACCAATATCCATGGACGCATTCTGGGCCGAAACCAATGAAAAGGATGAAAGCAGGCCAATGAAGCCGTAGAGGACGTAAATTCGCATGATGGGATGGGATTCGTACTTCGCCCTTTACCTATGGCTAGAAGGGCCTCAGATAAACCAGAACAGATCAGGGAAAATTCAAATCCAATTACTTATTTCGCTCGCTCCCCAGAAACCTGTACGGCTGTTGAACAAAGGTACAAATCTGACTTTTCCTAATTTAATTTCTGGATAAGAAAGTCATCTAGGTAGAGGACCTTTGCATGGGTATCTGGATTGGCGGTTAGTCCTACTTCCACGCTATTGTAAACTCCTCTGGTTCCCTGAATCGCATAGATCTGGTCTTTGGGCAGGGTCTGTATACCATTGGCTTCCAATACTAAATCTTGGTTTTGCCATACCTCAACCCAGCCTTCTTTTCCTTGGGACAAATGGACTACCCAGCGAATCTCTACCCATTCATTGAGAGGAAAGGGCTTTTCCAGGCCCATGGTCTGACGAATGGAGGCCTGATTAAATTTAAACTCATTGATCAGTGGGTTTCCTGGATCGTTCGTTAGAGCCAAGCGCGTTCCGGGCTGCGCACCTACCGGTACTCGTTCTTCCATATCCATCAGGAAAACCCAGCCGTTTGTCCAGGATTCACCTTCCAGAAAATACCAGCCAATAATCTCTACCGTCTCCCCTTCTTCGAATTCAATCGCTTGGTTAAAAAGGCTGCACTTAGATAAACTGGCCTCTGGAGTGGTACCCCGGGCGGAGAAACGCAGGGAGCGTTCACCTGTTCTCGCGAAGGTAGAATCAACAGTGATTGCATTATTCGAATCGGTTATATTCGTTCCGGTCCATCCCGTTTCTTCGGCCAATATATCAGAGAACTCCCTGTATTCTTCGAAGCCATCTGTATAAGATAGAGGCCACGTTTCCTCGGGTACGGAAAAACATCCTGCCAGAAATAGTAGAACGAGCAGGTAGCAAAATCTACGACCGTGATAAATCAACATATCTCTTTGTTTTTTTCTGCAACCGATAACCAACGGACAATCCGCCCCAATGCTCAAACTGAAAATCTATCAGATACGAAATTAGCGGCGTGTAAGAGGCTCTAACGATCCAAGGGCTCGATTCCCTTTCCAAGCGCAAACCGAGTAGTCCGCTGGCACGCATAAAAAAGGCTCCGCGAGTTGTGATCGAGGGCGTTTGCCCGACGCCATATTCTAATCGTAGCCATTTTTGTCCGTGTTGGCCCTGAAGAATCAAGGGGAAGACCAAAACCGTTCCGGTATTCTGGTCAATGGGAAAAGCACTTAATCCCACTCGCCAGGAAAGCTGACCTTTTGCATATCCCATAAATTGTTGCTCGTAACTAAAGGACCCTAAGCCTCCGGTTCCCAAAGCTTCTACATGCCAGAAACGATCTCCTTGTGCCTGAAGATCTCCAATAGTCACACACAAAGAAAAACCAATCAACCACCAAGAAATAGGATGTACCATAGATCGCTTTTGTTGGTATACGCTGAGAAAGGGAAAAGTACTAAGCACTTTGTAAGCTACATTTCTCAACTTTTTGACGGATACTTTTTGCCCATCTCGTCGTTACGTACTCGCCTTCGGAGCTATGGCTACGAGCCCTACCCGCCTTGATCTGAACGAAAAAAGCCTCGGTCAAAATATGCATCTATTTAGCTTACAAAGTAATCAGCAATAATGCCCAATGATTAGAAGAGATGATACTTGATGGCTTTTGTTCTATTTATTCTTTTATGAAAAAAGCCGAGACTGACTGCAGTCTCGGCTTTTCCTTTTAGATCGAATGACCTAGCTTAATTGCACTCCGTTGAGTACATGTGCAATGCTTCCGCAAATTCCGACCATTTTGGTTTTGCACCGTACTTTTTCATGACGGCACTACAATCACCAAATAGATCTTTGAACTTTTCATCGTAGTCCTTCTTCTCCATTTTGTAAGCCCGCTTTTCTCCATTTACTAAGATGAAGTAGGACTTATCGTCCCCCCCCGCAGAAATAGGGCCCATACCTACAGACATGGTTTCTGCGGCGTAAGGATCGTGGTAAACTTTAATTTTCGAGCTGAAAGAAGGGTTCAACATTTGCATCATTAAAACGAAGTTCTTCTTCTTTTTGACCTGCACATCTACTTTTTCAAAGTAAGCGTAGCCGCGTCCCAAAATCTCTTGCTCATACTCTTCGTTATCCCAGTTATCCGCATCGGTGATGAAACCCAGATCTGCGTTCAACTTAGCTAGACCAGAAGGCGGGATGTACATGTGCTTAATATTATCCGCTTCGATCTTGATCTTTTCTTCTTTACTGTTAACGATTTTGATCTCTTCGATCAAGCCTTTTTTAAAGCTAAATTTTTTGAAGTTACACTCGATCTCTTCTCCGTTTTCCATGGTCAAGTAGCTTGGCTTTTTCTTAGAGAAACCTTCGAAAGGAGGAAGGAAAACCTGAGCCACGCTTTGAGAAGCAACCGTCAAACAGAACAAAGCAACTAGTAGAAATGGTACTCTTTTCATTTTCATGTTGGTTAAATGAATTACAGGCGGGAAAATTCCCGGGCCGCAAGATATACAAATCAATCATAGAATGAATGATCATTTTGGGCAATTCTCTCCTTGAGCTATACCGGGTAATTTGATTCACAAGCGGTTTACTTGGAGTTCTTAAAAGATTTGCGTTTTTTTGAATATATAATCAGCAGATTATAGGGAATTATCCTTTAAAGTGAAGATCCCAAAATCCCCCGATCAACCCTCCTTTAACCAAAAACCGGGCGTTGATCATACGAGTAGACTATTTCACAAGAAAAGGCTATTCAGACAAATTATAACCCACATGTTCCTTCGAAAACTACACCTAGTTCTATCTATTGGGATTAGTGTGCTTTTTTTAAAAGCTTGCCAAACACCAGAGGAGAAACTCTTGCACCGCCTGGAGTCCAAGTGGACTATTCAGCATTCTGAACGTTTCTTTCGCAATCAAGAAGGGGAAATCATTCGCTACGAAGACTTGCAAAATCCTGGCACCCTCGATATCTTTCCAAGTCCCGAAGGAGATCCCAGCTATATGCTATTCTCTCTCCAATGTCATAATTACCTCGGTGAAGAAATGACCTCCAATGGTTCTATGCGAGTAGAGACCCAAACACAAAGGGTTACGATGTACCAGGTATTTTGCAGTTTGTCGATGCTGTGTGATATCTACTGGGACGTAGAGATCGACCAGGAAGACCGACAGGTATGGCTAGCGAAAGGCATTACTGGCATTTCTTCCCCCTGGAACCAAGAAACCCCAATCCCCGACGATGGATACGAATTATACTGGCGATTAACCCTTACTCGCTGATCAGACCAAGCAGCTTTTCCAAGGTATCGATCTTTTGTTCGGGCCAAAATTTACCGACCAATCTAAGATCCTCCCCGTACTTAGCCTGATAGGTTCTGGATAAGAAAAAAGAATACTGACCGGCATCGATTTTGCCCTGATCCCAAGCTTTCCGCATCAAGGGATACAATCGAATACGGTCATCGGCATTACTCCAATGATGAATCACCGCCCAGGGTGCACTGACGGCCAATTCGGAGAACTGTTCACGAGATGGGTATCCAAAGGTTTCCAGATAAATCTCCGTTTTAATCAGGTTGATTGAATCTTGTTGATACATAGCCATTTGCCGTTCTGTCCATTCTTCCGATTGATAGCCAAAGGTTTGGGTAATCGAATCCATCTGCAGCCTAATCTCTTGATCCCGTCGGAACAGATCTAACAAAAAGGCCTCTTGCCCCTCTACGGTATGCAAAGAGGTAATGGCCGATCGGTAAGCAGAGGTTTCTTTTCTTGGTGCTTGGGGAGTAGACTCAGATTCACAGGCTACTAGAAGAATCATCAAGCTGGGGAGGAGTAACAACGAACGCTTCATTCTCTTTTAAAATTCTCAGCAGCCCGATGTAAATAGACCACCATTTGGATGAAATTAAACTCGATCTGATCCATAGGAATGATCGATTCGTTGTCTAATTTAAAATCAAATGCTGGGAAATAACGCAAATTCGTTCGCAAGAAAAACCAATCTAAGTGCGTAGGTCGAATATCCCAGCCAAAGGTGAGGCCGGCCTGAAAGGACCCTTGTTGTTCATCCCAGAGTGTTTGGTCTCCTTCGGTAAGAGATCCGTTGACCCACTCGTAGCTCACTACGGGACCGATAAAAGGTACAAAGCCGTGGTAATCTCCCAGGCTTTTGATTGCCTCTAAGCCCAGAGATCGGCGTTGCAAACGTTGGACGGTGCCGTGAGCAGACAGCGCGGAGCGGTAGGTCCGAAACACCGCATTGAGATGAATATCGGGTGGGTTCCATAGATACCCGAAAACGACATCCGGGAACGGAGCGGCAATTTTATGATCATCGATCCAGGGGAAGCTCTCCTCTAGATAATCGGACTCCCGCAGAAACCAGGCCGAAGAGAGCCCAAATCCAATAAAGAAATCATTCAGGCTACCGTCGGCTTTTTTGCGTTCCGTAACAATGGCCACATCGCCATTATCCCAAGACCGTTCGGCACCTTGGGTCGTATCGAGCATGTATTTGTAACCGAGCGATACGTTCCAGGGATGCATATTGATGCCCACCGATTGACCCGGGTTGATAAAATAATCAATATCGTTATCGTAGTTCCAAACCGCCCCCAGTTCCACCAAATGATTGCCAAATAAAGCGGTTAGCCCCATATACATAGGGTAGCGGATGCGGGTAATAAAGGCCCCTTTACTACTAAACTCTCCCATCTCCAAGGCGTCTTGCCGAAATCCAAAGGGAGCCAATCCAATCCCTACGTAGGGAGCCACTCGTTTGCGTTGAATCCGCCAGGGGTAATATTTAAATACCGTTTCTACTCCAGGACCTTGGAAAACTTGGGGCAAAGTCCGATTGTTGAGAACCACTCCAAATAGGAGTAGCAATGTAAAAATCGGCGTGCCCCCAAAAATGGGTTCCCCCTAACAAAAAACGCCCCCGCCCAATGGGATCCAGGTCGAAAGCCGTTAATTGGTTTTCGGTAGCGTAGAATGATTGAGCAGCCCCGAGACCAACTT
This sequence comes from Bacteroidota bacterium, assembly GCA_038748815.1. Lineage (GTDB taxonomy): Bacteria > Bacteroidota > Bacteroidia > Chitinophagales > Saprospiraceae > JBCDIO01. The sequence goes on along the minus strand of JBCDIO010000162.1, from coordinate 1,619 downwards.
GGTAGTCCAAGCCTAAAGTCAACTGAGCAAACCGGTGCCGATTTTGTTTTTCAACGTAGAGTTGTGCGTGGGTAGAAAAAGCGAAAAAGAGGAAGAAAGTACAGAGTACCAAATACCGTTGCATAAAACGTTACTTTATGGATTATTCGTTGCTTTTCGGTGGGCTTTCTTGCTTGTAAAATAAAAATATATTGAAGTTGTTCATGTCATTTTTAGGCCATGATATCTTTGTTAACCATCCATTCTCTATCGAATAGGTGGGACATTGACCAAATTCTTCTCGCCAAGGTTCCCCGGAAAAACGAACCTTTCGATATAGCGCACACCATTTCCCATCCAATATTTCCAATTCGTCATAAGTCAAACCCGCTTCGGTTGTCTGTCGTAAGATCTTAACTACCTTACCAAGCGTATCAAGGTAGGTATGTTCTGTACGTGCATATAAGACCGCACCAGTAGAATCTGTTCTTTCCAATTGTAAGAGTAGGCTATCTTTCCCCCAGGTTGTTAAACTAGAACGTTCCTTTTCTCCTGAAAAGAAAAATTCATGAACAGATTCCTCTAGTTGTTTTCCCCGCTCAAAATATTGAAATCGAGTTTCCTTTTTACTGATAGAGTGCCACCGTTCGCTGATTGCAATAGGCCTCTGTTGAAGATCGTAATCGTAGGTAATTTCAAAAAGAAGTTTAGGTGGGCCTTCCGGCTGCAAGGCACTCGTTGTTTTTCGGATCAGGTACCCGGCCCAGTACTGATGAAGAGTTACCTCTTTGGGCTCTCCGCTTACGAAATACATTTCTTGCAGAATGCGACCATCGATCATTTTCCGTATCCATTCCTCCTCCTTCTCCGATACATATTCCCCTTTATCTGCATCCCAGACATAGAAACGCCGTTTTTTACTGATCCAATCCGTTCTATTGGCGGGATATTGAAACTGCTGAACGAGGCTATCGTAGCCAATATTAACTACTATACTTTCCAATACTTGATCCTCTTGGTACCTAAAAGAAGACCTCTTCCAACCATCTTTTTCCTTCTTTCGGATTTGTAGGGGTTTTCCTGCTATATCAAACGAAGCCTGGAACAAGGTATCGTTAGCAGCATCTACTGCATAGACTGCTTGAATATTATTTACCCGAAGGGAATCGGGATCCAGATAGTTTAAAACGTCCAATTGCCCGAGGGCAATTGGACGTCCTGATATGATTAGCACTAAAGCAAGTATCCAATAAATACGTTGGGGGAAATTCCGCAACATCGGTAGAGTTTATTGAGCAAAGTAAAATTTACCCGTCAACGAAGTAGATTCCCAGGGAACCTGTGCCCCACTGGAGATTTGCATCACTTCATTCCGGACATTTTGGAACATCTCCATAACGGAAAGATCCGTACGATTAATATATTTTAGGATGGCTGAGGTGTACAAACCATTAGAACCAGAACCATCAGATGCCGTACTTCCCGGAGAAGTCGCATAAGCAATCAGGGAGCCAGAAGGTGCATTCATAAAAGCTAAGCCTTTACCGTTGCTGGACCGACTCCAGGTTCTTTCGAACGGGTTATTTCGACAGGCATCCAAAATGACCAGGTTGGTCGATGCTCCAGAGGCCTCCATTTTG
>JBCDIO010000161.1:0-7025 GCA_038748815.1 Bacteroidota bacterium | reverse complement strand
GAGTAGGGCCTGCTTTAATTCCAAAGGCCGACCCTTGGGTCCATCCCCAAATGCTTAAAAAGCAAAGCCCAAAAGAAAGTAGAAGCTGTTTCATGTGCAGTATTGATTATTGATCAGTGGTTTCAGGGTTGCCCTAAAATATAAAAAGAGAACCAACATCCCACAGGAGGCTGGTTCTCTTTTTGTTAATTATTCCCGAAAATAACTATTTACTGACTCGTAGTTTTTGTCCGGGGAGGATGGTGTTATCTTTTAATCCATTCCACGTTCTGATATCGCCAACCGACACTCCATAGCGTCGGGAGAGGCTGTAGAGGGTATCTCCTTTGATGACGATGTGAATAGCAGGACCGCTAGGCTGCGTTGTCGGCTCGGTTTCTGGCGGTGTCGGTTGTGTTGGTTTATTTTTGAACGGGTCTTCAAATGGCTGCGTTGTCGGTTTTTCTTCCTCCGGTTTTGGCTCTACGTTTGGAGTGATTGGATCTAATAACTCCGGCTCTTCTTCCTGTGGAGTAGGTTTTATTGTTGGTTGTTCCACGACCGGTGGGGGCGGAGGCGGTAGTTCAACCGTTGGCTTTGTGGCCGGTGGATTAGATGGCGGTGTTGGTTGAGGCTGCGTATTCGTTGGGGGTAGATTATTTTTGGGTGGGGTGTTGGGTAATGGTGGCTCCGGTGGCCAAATAATTTCTTCTAAGTCTACTAGTGCCTCTTCTTTGGATTCTTCTCCTTCCGATCGAAGTTGAGGTGCAAAAGCTTGGTCTTTCGTGCGCCCACGTAGACGAATCCGTTCTCCCACGGCCGGTTGAGAGTTCTCAGGCATTAGGTTTTTCACGTATAAGCGATCCAACTTAATGCCATAGAGTTGGCAGATATCGTACATAGTCTCTCCCTCTTTGACATAATGCCACTTTTTATTGCCGCGGAAAAAATTTCGTTTCCGCTGGATGAAGACTCGGGTTCCTTCTTCTAACCGAGTGTTATCGGCGCCTAGCAATTCATTGTAGTCTAATAAGACGGCTGCTTTTAGCCCAAATTTTTGAGCGATTTGGGTGGGTGTTTCTCCGTCTTTAGCTAGCACCATCTTAATATCGTTGACTACGGTGACTCCAAGCATAGCTTCGTTATAGGAAACCTTCTTGTTTTGGTCCGCATTCATTTGCGGATTGTTAGCCATAAGTTCCGATCCACTCATCTGGTCAAATCTGTCCAGTTGGTAGGTCTCAATGATTCGGATGAGTTTTTTATCGTAGGTAGTGCTGGTGGCGTAACCGGCCTTCTTTAAACCAACAGCCCAGCTCTTATAGTCAGTGGGGTCTAGTCGGAATAAAAACCCGTAGCGGTAATCTTTACGGGGATCTCGTAAAAATTCGGAATGCGCGGTGAAAGATTCTTCGGCATTTTTATAAACCCGAAAGCAAGACTTGATTAACTCGCCATTTGCATTGTAATCATCATCTTCTCGGTAGGCTTTGCGGCCATTCCAACTGGTTCCACATTTGATGCCAAAATGGTTATTGGCAGTCTGGGCGAGGAAACTAGAGCCAGCACCAGATTCTAATAAACCTTGTGCCAATTTGATACTTGCAGGGATGCCGGTTCTTTCCATCTCCTTCACGGCGATGTACTTAAACTTTTCGATATAGTTTAATTGCGCTTCGTTGGGAAGGGCAAAAGCAACTTGACTCGTGAGCAAGACGAGAAGTAGTATGTTCAATTTACGCAACATGGTACAAAGCTTTTTAAACACTTTTACACGTGAACGGGGGTACCTGTTCCTAATAAATTGAGGGGAAGATAGTGTTTCAAACATTTGTATCGGTGCTAGGGATGAATGATTCAGTGATTATATAAACGAAAATGTAATGTTTGGTGGTATTGTAGGGGGTGTTAATATAGCATTAAATGTAAGGTTTATTAAAGGTATGACGAAACTCCAAAATATAGGTTTTGTGCAACGCTTAACAAATAAAAAACTCCCAAACCGCGGGGATTCGGGAGCATTGGCAAAAAACAGCAGAATACGTACCAAGGGCAAGAGCACGCCCTTGATAATTAACACAAAACTATCAGGAAAAGGAAAATAGGCTAATTTAAATGGTTGAAAATCAGAGATTACTGATCTTTCTAGTAACCTTGAACAAGCGAGTGTGGATATTTACTTCTTCCACAAATGGATCGTGTTCTAGGTGATTGGCAGAGATGAGTTTTAGATGCGTGACTCGATTACCATGGTAGATTTTCTGGGCGTACTTTACCCAGACAGAACCATTATTCTTTATTGCATAAATCTCATTATCATCAATATCGTCCAACCGTTCGACTTGTTTACAGATTACGATATCACCATCTTGAATCACCGGTTCCATACTGTTACCATGGATCGGGAAAGCAACTAAACCAGGACCACTTAGCCCCGGGATTGCAAAGAAATAATTCTCTTCCGTTTGGAAACTTGCGGTGTCTACGGAACTACCGGCGAAGGCTTCCGTACTGGTAAATAGAATGTTACCGTTGGCCACAGCGTGAGCGTCTGGACTTACTTTCGGCAGGTCCATTCCAAAAGGAGATCCAATTCCGTCCAACATAAAGGCTTCATTGACTCCGTATTCTCGACATAGATTTCTAGCCTGAGAATAGCTGATTACTCGTTTGTCGGTAGGATTTAGATAGGCACGAATGATATGTCCATAGGCCCGATTACCAAGGAGTTTATCCGCAAAGTCTCCCATCCCTCTACCGTTGCGATCATTTTTAACAATCACACCCCGGTCTTCCAATAATTTGAATACCTGGATAAACCGTTCGTTCAGTTGTAGACGATCTTCACGTATCATAAGTCTATCTATTTTCTCAAACATACTTCTAAACAAATTCCAATAGATTGTTTGGAATATTCGCTTTTTGTATGCTTATTCATTATTTTGGTTGCAATCTAAAACAAATAATTTTATTTGACAAGTTTTGTTGAATTTAATTGTTTGTTTTTGTTTTAATTGAGCACTTCTGATGCCCCTTTTCCATCTTTATCTGGTAAAAATGTGTTTTTATAAACGTTTCGTTTGATATTCGCGTTGGGCCGATAAGGATTATGTACGAGTTTCTAGTTTGGGAAGCCCGATATTAGCCACGGATCTGCTTAAAAAATTGTAATTTGAGCTATTAACATCATCGTATGGGAATCATCATTTCTTTACTGAATCATAAAGGTGGAGTAGGAAAAACGACTAGCGCGGTCAATATCGGAGCTGGGTTGGTTGAGTTGGGGAAGAAAGTGCTGCTCGTCGATCTGGATCCACAAGCTAATTTGTCGCTTTCCCTCGGAGCACCAAGGGTAAAAGAAACCATTTACGAAGCTCTGCGGGGAGAAACAGAATTAGTTCCGGTTACCATCAGACCTAACCTAGACGTTGTCATTTCTACCCTAGATCTATCTGGTGCAGAAATGGAACTGATCAACGAAGCGGGTCGAGAGTTTCTGCTACGGGAGCTTTTTGAACCAGTAGTGGAGGAATACGACTACATTATTATTGATTGTCCTCCTTCTCTTGGTTTGTTAACACTCAATGCTTTAACCAGCAGCCATTCGGTCATTATTCCTCTACAAACGGAGTTTTTGGCCATCCAGGGACTCGCCAAGATCATTCAGGTAATCGATAAAGTGCGGTTCCGCCTCAACAAGAAATTGACTATCGGTGGCGTTATTGCTACGATGTACGATAGTCGGAAAGTGCTCAATCGGGATGTGGTAGAAACCATTGATCGACATTTTGGAGATAAAGTGTTCCAAACAAAGATCCGCAATAATGTGGCTCTTGCCGAAGCACCCGCCCAACGAAAAGATATCTTCACCTATAGCCCGAGTAGCCCCGGAGCAAAAGACTATCTAGCACTTAGTAAGGAAATTATCGAACGATTTGAAAAAGTAGAGGCGCAAGCCTAATATTATATCATCCGTATATCTTATCGGTGTGAGTAAGAAGAAGTTTACAGATGGGTTAGAATGGCTGTTCGGCGAAGAAGCGAAAGACTCGCTCTCAACCGAAAGTCCTTTGTTGGAAGAAACGGATTCCAAGAAAGCCTCGGATGATGCCCCCAAACAACGTCCCACCAAGAGTAAAGGAAAGAGCAGTGGGAAAAATTTTGCCGCTGATCTCGATATCTACTTCCGGGAAGCCATTCAGGAAGGAAGAGAAGAAAGAACCTCCCCTTCGAGTAGACCTACCAAATTAGCCAAATCCAATCCTAGTAAAAAAAAGAAAAGAAGTGGTGGCCTCGACGCTCTGATTTCTCAAACCCTAGCGAATGCCGAATTAGAGATCAATTACGGAGCTAGAAAACGGGTAACCTTCGTCCTCGAGAAAGAAAAACTAGAAGAGCTGAAGAAGCTGGCCAAAGAGCAGAAAACCTATATGAAAGATATTCTACGTAAGCTGGTCGTCGAATATTTAGATTCTTCTTCACCCGATCATAAATAATAGCGTACAACCAGATCCGACCTATTTGCAACTTTTAGATACTTACAGAGTCTATTGCTTTGTAAGCATCGAGTTTATTACAACAATCTACTACTTGACTTATGCAACAGAAAATTACCCTAATGCTGCTATGTACCCTCGTGTCCGTAGCCACCATGGCGCAATCCACTGGAGAGCGCGTTTATCAAATCTTCCAAACGAATTGTGTCAGCTGCCACAGTGCTTCTGATCCTGCCGCAGGGCTAGACCTCGAAGGTGTGGGAGCTACTGCCGAAGCACAAGCCTTAGATGTCTACACCAAAATCTTTGAGGTGACACCCAATAACAGCTTTGCTGCTGCCAAAGGGTACGAGTACATCACCCCTGGCCGGCCAGACCTTAGTATGATCTTTCGTAAGGTTAACCACGGGCTGGAACCCACCATCGAATTGGATCCTCAGGAAGGTGCTCCAATGCCAAACGGTATGCCGGCTATTTCCGAAGTAGAACGGGAAATGATCCGCCAATGGATCCTATTTGGGGCCCCCATCGAAGGAGAGGTCGTTCCCGAAACACGGATCGAAGAATTTTACAATGGTATGGGTGCTGTATCATTTACCGAACCACCAGCCCCACCGCCAGTAGGCGAAGGTTTCCAAATCAAAATGGGACCTTTCTATTTGGATCCCGCAGGAGCGACCGATGCCGAAGTTGAATTCTTCCAAAAATATGCACTTGATCTTCCGGACGATGTCGAAGTAGATCGCATCGATATTAAATTTTCGAATTACTCGCGCCACTTTATCCTCTACGATTTTGATAATCCTGCGGCGGCGAACGTTATTCCAGAAGGTCTTCGCTTGGAATCTTTCCATAATGAGATTAGCCTGACCGCCGCCGTACAAGAACCAACAGACTTGCGCTTGCCAGAAAATACGGCTTGGTATTGGGACAATGATCTAGTACTTGACCTGAATTCACACTACATCAATTACAGTGCAACGGAAGTCTACCAGGCGGAGACTTATCTTAACGTCTATACGAAGCCAACGGGAACAGCGATGCACGAAATGGAGACTCGCCTCATTGTAAACGGGGATATTTATATTCCTAACGATGGAAGCCAACACGAATTCAGCCAGACCTATAATCCCAACCTAGGGGAGATATACCTGTGGAACATCATGGGGCATACCCACCAGTGGGGGACGGGTTACACCGCGGCGAAACGAGAGCTCTTCAACGAAACAGACCTCATTTACGATGGTTCCTGCCCCGGTGGTGTACCGGGCTGTGCTTCTCCTTTCTTTGATTACCAACATATTCCTCCACGGTACTTCGATGAGTTGTTGCCATTGACGATGAATAATGCCAATGGAATGATTCACCATGCCTCCTGGGAGAACTACGGGGATAGCCCCGTTTGGTTCGGCCCTACCTCCGATGACGAAATGATGGTCATGATCATTATGTTTACCAGGGACTCCACGGGATTAAATATTCTAAGTACCGACAAGGCCCAAGGGTTAGGTACATTAGAAGGGGTTCAGTTGATGCCCAACCCGGTGCAAGATGTTGCCTTCTTTAGTTTGCCAGAAGCCGGTAGTACGTATAGTTTCCGATTGTACGATCTGATGGGCCGCGAAATCTTCACGGAACTTGGGATTCGTGGAATGGAGTATGTATGGCAACGGCAAGGATTAACGGATGGTATGTACGTATACCGAATTGAAGACGAGACCGGCCGGATTGCCACTGGTAAAGTTCGATTAGAATAAGAAATGACGAATAACCTATAAACTAAAAAGGCCTTTGGATATTTCCAAAGGCCTTTTTTTGCTGGTAAGGACAAACGAGTTATACGTTTGATTTCTCCGCTTTTACGTGTGGACGCGGACGGTTGGTCTTCTTATCCCGAGACTTGCCGTAGCTACTGATGTTGATCTTACCTTTGGTTGTTCTTTTATCTCCTTTACCCATGGTTATATATTTTTTCGATTAAAAATTGCGGACCGCAAAAGTACAAAATCTACTGAAAACGATCCAGTGGCTATTTTCTGGCTAAGGCCAAGAGCTGGTCGGCAATCTTTCGATCATTCGCCAGTCGCGGCACCTTATTCTGCCCTCCAAGTTTTCCTTGGGTTTTCATGTACGCCCGGAAGGTCCCCTTCGGAAGTGGCGTGATCTTCAACGGTTGGAGTATTTTCCCATCAATCAGGTCGCGGTAGTAAATATTTTGCCGGGTCATCGCTTCATCAATGGCTGTTTCCAATTCGGTTAAACCGGCGGGAGGTTCTTCGAACTCGACAAGCCATTCGTGGAAGGGTAATCCCTCTGTGGGGGTTACCTGCGGAGCCACCGTGAATTCTATCATGGAGAGTTCTCTGCCGGTACTTGCTTCTAAAAGAGCAGACTCGACCTCTTTACCAATAACATGCTCTCCAAAGGCGGAGATAAAATGCTTGATGCGTCCCGAAACCACAATCTTATAGGGATGTAGGGAGGTAAATTGTACCGTATCGCCAATGTTGTAGCCCCAAAGGCCCGCATTGGTATGCAGAATGATAGCGT
>JBCDIO010000160.1:0-7099 GCA_038748815.1 Bacteroidota bacterium | reverse complement strand
CAAGAGGTCTTTTTTCCAGTTAGCCAAAGGTTCCGCAAGCTGTGGTCCCTTTTTCATAACCGAATCGAGTTCCCGAAGAATTTTTAGATGGATTCCATAGCCCAAATTACTATGTCCCCCGTAATCCCAGGTTTGGCGAAACCAACTGGGGAAGAAATGCTCTACACTATCCAAATCATAGACCAGTACCGCTAGTTCCATAAAGGCATCGTCGTATTTACCAATACTGGATTTACTTTTTGGTAACCAGGTTCGGTAATCATTAAAGAGGTAGTACTGCGTACCCTCGGCCACTAAGGTAGGAACAAAGCCCGGTAAGGCTTGTTCTAGCCAGAATAAATCAGGCAAAGACTCGTAGTCCTCCACCGGAATTTTGCGCTCCATTAAATCCAGCAGCGAATCACGTAACCCTTGGCCCCGTAGATAGATTTTAGCGACTTCCCGATCGCTCCGAGCAGCGGTGTAAGCGGCTCGATAGTCCATAATAGCTGGTGCTAAATCGCTGCCAAAGAAGCCCTGAATTCGGTGTTCCATCAGTTGTTGGGCAACGGTGGATAGTGGGCCTTCTGGAAAGTTTAGAGCCCCCCCAAAAACCCAGCCTTCCGAACCATCTACGGTTTTGACCTGTACCCAGGGCTCCGTAAAACGGATGCCCCGCAGGGTGATTTCGGAGGTAAAGGAGCTCAGAGTTCCGGTTGGATACAAAGGATCCCCAAGCCGCAAACTAGCCACCACTTCACTGGTGGTAGTTGGTTCGGTACGCAAGCGCAGGTGATCAATATTTGGATACAAAATCGCCTCGCTTTTCGTTTGATTGACCGTTGATGTTTCGGACGGATCAGCGGTTGAAGGGTTCGCTGATTCTTCGACGGGTGCTTCTCCGCAGGAGATACACCAAACGAAGCTCATCATGAGCATAAGGGATTTCCAATTCGCTTTCACTGAATAGTCGTTCTAAAGATGTGCCAATATTATTTACCCAATGTGCATGGGTTAGGGTATAACTGGGGATTCCTTAAAGGTACCAATTTCGGAGGCATGCAACAAAAAAGCTCCCCGCGAACTCAATCGCGAGGAGCTTTATATTCTTTCGATGAATGGGTCATTAACCCAAGTATGATTTCAGTGCATTGCGGTTATAAGACTTCCGTAAGCGACGGATAGCCCGCTCTTTGATCTGCCGAACCCGCTCCCGGGTTAATCCATAGAGCTCGCCAATTTCTTCTAGTGTTAGTGCCTTGTGGCCATTTAAGCCATAATACGAGGAAAGTACTTCCACTTCCCGCGGCGACAAGATGGATAAGCCTTGTTGGACTTCCTCTTTCAAGGATTGTTCCATCAGGTTCTCATCCGGAGCCATATCGTTGTCGGTAGAGATCACATCCAGCATGGTGGAATCTCCTTCTTCTCCACTTAAGGGAGCATCGACAGAAAGGTGGCGACCGCCTCCCTTGAGCATGTTAGCTACTTCTTTGGGAGACATATTGAGTAATTCGGCTAGTTCTTCGTGGGTTGGCTCGCGCTCGAACTCCTGCACAAAGGACAAATAAGCCTCATTCACTTTATTGTAAGAACCTACTTTATTGAGGGGTAAACGTACAATCCGAGAATATTCTACAATGGCTTGCAGAATGGATTGGCGAATCCACCAAACAGCGTACGAAATAAATTTAAACCCTTTGGTTTCATCGAAGCGCTTGGCGGCTTTCATAAGTCCGACGTTGCCTTCATTAATCAAATCACTCAAGGATAGACCTTGATTTTGGTACTGTTTTGCAACAGAAACAACGAAGCGAAGGTTCGCTTTAGTCAATCGCTCCAAAGCAGCCTGATCCCCGGCCCGAATTCGACGTGCCATTTCTGCTTCTTCGTCGGCATTCAACATATCGATCTTACCGATATCGTTGAGATACTTGTCCAAAGCGAGGCTTTCCCGGGTGGTAATCTTATTTGTAATTTTTAACTGACGCATACACTGGGACTTTAATAGTTTGGATATGTGTTATTATAAATGGGATTCAGGATATAGTGTAGTTATGCACACCGCACATTATGTGGATAACGTTGAAATCGGGAGTAGAAGTTCCCTAATTTACTAATTAGTACGTAAATGAAACGCTGAGGGTAACACTTAGCTGCGTTTTTTCTTGACTTTTATCCAAAAAAAGAATAAACGTCCTGCATTTCAAACACGGTGGTTTGTCAAATAGTTTTTTTGAAAAAGAAACTGGACTTTGGAGGTGTGCGACGAAGGGGGGAGAGCGAAATACACAACAAAGTATTCTAAAAGAACGAAAAAAGCCTTTCTCCACCAAAGGGAGAAAGGCTTTTGTCATTTAGTTAACGAATTTGGTTGGTTGGCATCTTAGTCACGACGACGATCGCGTCCGCCACCGCGGCGATCTCCGCCACGTCCACGGCCACCGCCCCGGCGGTCTCCACCACCTCGACGATCACCACCACGGCCACCACCAAACTTATTGTTATCTTCTCGTGGTACGTACCCTTCTGGCATTGGCATAAGCGCTTTGCGAGAAAGGCGTAGTTTACCGGTACGTTCGTCGATACCAATCAATTTAACTTTGATTGGATCTCCTTCGCTGTATACGTCTTCTACGTTCTCGATCTTACTGTACGAGATCTCCGAAACGTGTACCAAACCACTCTTACCTTTGAAATCCACAAAGACTCCGTAAGGCATAACGGTAGCTACAACCGCATCGTACTCGTCACCGATTTCTGGCGTGAAGGTGATATCATTGATCCGAGCCATCGCTGCATCGATATCATCTTTATTGCTAGAAGCAATGTTGATGTATCCCTTGCCATCCTTCTCTTCGATGTTGATCGTAGTATTAGTAACTTCTTGCATCTCTTGGATGATCTTACCACCAGGTCCAATCACCGCACCGATGAAGCTCTTGTCGATGATCATCTCCACAATGCGAGGCGCATGTCCTTTGTAATCTTCGTTTGGACCTTCCAAGGTCTTCTTCATCTCATTTAAGATGTGAATCCGACCATCGCGTGCTTGCTCTAGGGCTTGGGTCAATAGTTCGTACGGAAGACCGTCGATCTTAATATCCATCTGACAAGCCGTAATGCCTTTCTCGGTACCGGTCAATTTGAAGTCCATATCACCAAGTGCATCTTCGTCACCTAAGATATCACTTAGGATTACATTGCGTTCGCCGTCGGAGATCATCCCCATGGCAATCCCGGATACCGGTGCTTTAATTTGTACACCACCGTCCATCAGGGCTAGAGAACCCGCACAAACGGTAGCCATTGATGAAGAACCATTTGATTCCAGAATATCAGAAACTAGCCGCACGGTGTACGGGAAAGATTCCGTTGGCATGACTTTTCTCAAAGAACGAGCAGCCAGATTGGCGTGTCCAATTTCCCGGCGACCAGGACCCCGCATCGGCTTGATCTCTCCTACGGAGTAAGCAGGGAAGTTATAGTGCAGAATGAATCGGTCATAGCCATTATTAAGAGCATTATCGACCATTAATTGATCCAGCTTAGTACCCAAAGTAAGGGTAGTCAAGGCTTGCGTTTCACCCCGGGTAAAAATCGCAGAACCGTGGGCAGAAGGCAAGTAAGCTACTTCTGTCCAGATATCCCGTACTTCGTCAAACTTCCGTCCGTCGAGGCGTAGACCTTCGGCCATCACCATCTCCCGGATCAAGCTCTTTTTCATTTTCTCGAAGTATTCTTTCAGGGTTCCTCCATGTTCGTCCATGAATTCTTCCCCTTTTTCTTCGGTCAACTCTTCGATGAATTTGTCTTTTACCGCTTTGAAGCCTTCTTTCCGAGCTACTTTATCGAGGGCACCACGGGCCACGGCCAGAATGCCTTCGGAGGTTTTCTCCTTCACGATATTCTTGAGCTCTTCGTTTTCCTCTTCTACTACGTGTTCACGTTTGTTCAACGCATACTCTCCTACCTTCTCGGCAAGTTCTAATTGAGCGGCGATCTGTACTTTGATCGCTTCGTGTCCCTGGCGAATGGCCTCTACTAATTCCGCTTCGGAGCACTCATTAGCTTCACCTTCTACCATAATCACATTGTCCATGGTAGCGGCAACGATAACTTCCAAGTCAGCTTTCTCAAGATCATCCCGAGAAGGATTGACTTGATATTCGCCGTCGATCTTAGCAACGCGTACTTCGGAGATAGGCCCGTCAAATGGAATTGGAGAAACGGCCAGAGCGGCAGAAGCAGCAAGCGCCGCGTAAGCATCGGGCAGCGTTTGTTCTTCCCCGGAGATTAGGTTAATGATTACTTGCGTTTCATTCATGTAACCATCGGGGAAAAGTGGGCGAATGGCCCGGTCCACCAAACGACAGACTAGAATTTCATAGCTCGATAAACGAGCTTCCCGGCGGAAGAAGTTACCAGGAATCCGTCCAGCGGAAGCGAATTTTTCTTGATAATCGACAGATAGAGGGAAGAAACTTTGTCCCTCTTTAGGTTCTTTTGCGGAAACCACCGAAGCGAAGATCATGGTGTTTCCTACTCGTACCACCACAGAGCCATTTGCTTGGGTGGCCAGTTTACCGGTTTCAATAGTTACTTCTTTACCATCTGGTAAATTGAAGGAAACCGTAGTTGGAATTTTTTTTCCCATTGTTTTCCAATAATTTATAGTCCTTTTAATTTTCCAAGTTTGTGGGTTCCAGAAGGAACCGATGGGCTGCCGGGAAGGTATGGATCTTATTCCGAAAGGTGCCGGCAAAGGCCTCGACCGCTATTCGTTTGTTTGTCTGTTGTTTCCTATCCTATTATTCAGAATAGCCGCAGAGAGTAAGCGTACGGAAAGTAGCTAAGAGAGGAGGTTCGATGGGGTAAAAAGAGTAGATGCTTCCACGACCTTCGTGGAAGCATCTCATATTTTCTTTTAACCGCGAATACCCAGCTTTTCAATCAAAGCACGATATGCCACGATATCTTTGCTTTCTAGGTACGAGAGGAGTCGACGACGCTTACCTACTAAGGTTAACAAAGCCCGACGACAAGAGTGATCTTTTTTGTTTTCCTTCAGGTGCTCAGATAATTTCTGAATCCGAAAGGTGAAAAGAGCTACTTGCCCTTCGGTAGATCCGGTGTTACCGGCAGATCCTCCATACTCGTTGAAAATCTCTTCTTTCTTTTCTTTCGTTAAATACTCCGCCATAATTTTTAGTTTAACCGTCAGTGATTACGAAAATCAGTTACAGCCGCGCAAATATAGATGATTTATCGGAACGATGCCAATAAACCATCAAAATCTTTGCGGTAGATATTAAAAGCCTGCGTTTAGGCTTCCGCTTTGAATTTTTTCAAAGATTCGTTCAAACGTGGTAATACGTCAAACAGGTCTCCAACAACGCCGTAATCCGCCGCTTTAAAGAACGGTGCTTCCGGGTCTTTGTTGACCACCACGATCACCTTACTATTATTGACACCAGCCAAGTGTTGAATCGCCCCGGAGATACCAATCGCAATGTACAAGTTAGGACGAATCGCAACGCCCGTCTGTCCTACGTGCTCGTGGTGTGGGCGCCAGTCGCTATCCGCCACTGGACGGGAACAAGCCGTAGTGGCTCCTAGAGTACCCGCGAGTTCTTCCACAATTCCCCAGTTTTCGGGGCCTTTCATTCCGCGCCCTGCAGATACAACGAGTTCAGCTTCGGGTAGTGGAACGGTTCCTTCTACCACCTCCACACTCTTCACTTGAATGCTAGAAGCAGGAACCTCGATAGCTAAATTTTCTGGTGATACAGCCGCGCCGACGGCTGCTGGCTGTAGGCTATTCCCCATCAAGGAAAGCACTTTGCGATTGGAATGTATCTCGTACTGAGCAATTGCTTTTCCGGAGAAAACGGATTTGGTCACCTTGAACCCACCGTCGACAGTAGGGACGGCATTTACTCCCGCTACGGATCCTGCCTCCAAACGAACGGCTAAGCGGCCCAGCAACGATTTACCCGTAGAAGAGTGGCTCAGAACCACCACCGAAGCACCCAATTCATTCGCTGCAGCCGCAATAACCTTGGTATATACTTGGCTATCAAATCGGTTGAGCGAGTCGTCGCCCACTGTGTATACTTTTTCGGCTCCGTATACGCCCAATTCACCGGCATTATCAGAGCTACCTAGCGTCAGCGCGACACAGCTGGTCCCTAGGGCATCGGCAGTTTGCTTACCGAATGTAACCGCTTCGAAGGCGGCTTTTTTAAATTGTCCTTTTTGGCTTTCTGCAAAAACGAGAACCATGATATTGTGATTTAAAGGATCTGCAATTAGATTAATTCAAGAACGGGCACCTTGGCTTAGATAACTTTCGCCTCTTCGTGCAACAAACGAACGAGTTCGTCCATATTTTCTGGATCGACTAGTTTTACCTCCGATTTTTCGGGAGGCAGTTCGTATTGTACAACCGTTGCTAAATCAGCGGCTTCTACGGGCTCTACCACCTGTAAAGGCTTCCGCTTAGCCATCATAATTCCGCGCATGTTCGGGATGCGTTGCTCGGCCAATCCTTTGGCCGCACTCACTACAAATGGGAACGGTACCTCCGCCGCTTCCGATCCTCCTTCAATTTCCCGGTGAATCACGGCTTTATCCCCCTCTTTTTCTAGCTTACTAGCAAAAGAAATGTACGGTACATCGAGGTACTCAGCAATCATTGCTCCTACTTCTGCTCCGTTGTAATCAATCGTTTCTTTTCCGCAGAAAACAGCATCGAATCCACCTTGCTTAGCGTACTCAGCAATTTGCTTAGCTACGTACATAGAAGATTTTGGATCGGCATTGATGCGAACGGCTTCGTCAGCACCGATGGCCAAGCCTTTGCGAATCACTGCATCATTGGCGGCAGGACCAACATTAACGATGGTTACAGAACCACCTTCCTTCTCTTTCAACTCGATGGCGCGTACCAAAGCGTACCACTCATCGTAAGGATTCATAATATATTGAACACCATTGGTGTCGAACTCGGTACCACCACCGGTGAAGGCAATCTTCGCCGTGGTATCCGGAGTCTTGCTGACACAAACAAGAAGCTTCATATTAAAATGGATATTTGGTATAAAGAAGTTGATTAGGT
>JBCDIO010000159.1:0-7137 GCA_038748815.1 Bacteroidota bacterium | reverse complement strand
GCAATATCAAAGCCGGCGGTGGCTCCATTCTCCAAGCCACTACCACCTCCCATCAGTAGTACTAGCATGAAAATGCCCCAGAAAACACCAAAAGCGGTTAGGCCAGCGCGCAGTTTATGCTTGGCAATACTTTGAAAGATCTCGTTCCACTTGTCATAATCAAACATAATCTAGTGTCTTTTAGTACTTAGTAACCTACATTTATACCCTTTTTGACGGGTTCTCTTTGCCCAGTTCATCTTTATGTGCTCGCCGGGTAGCTATGGCTACGAGCCCTGCGTGCTTTGATCTAAGCAAAAATCGCCTTGGTCAACATATTCATGTATTTAGGTTACCAAGAATTTAGTCTACCCGAAGGGCTTCAATGGGGTTAATCCGTGCGGCTCGCAAGGCAGGGAATAAGCCGGCTAAGGCCCCTGCGATAATGAGTACTATGACCGCTGCAAAGGCTACTTCAAATTGTACCGTTGGGTTGTAGAAATATTCGACATCCTGGCCCTCCATGACACTGTTCAAGCCGAAGATGAGCGCGATACCGACTAAGAGTCCGAAATATCCGGCTACGCCAGTGATCAGAATGGCTTCTTGTACGATCATACTGACGATCGATCGGGGCGTTGCCCCTAAGGCTTTACGAACACCAATCTCCCGGGTGCGTTCTTTTACGATGATCAACATAATATTGCTGACTCCGACAATACCGGCTAGGAGGGTTCCAATACCCACGATCCAAACGAATGTCTTGATGCCGAAGAAAAGGCCCATTACCTGTCGGTAGCCTTCTTCCTGGTTATGAGTGAACATAGCCTGATTATCGTCGGGATGAATGGCATATTGATCGTAGATGACCGCTTTTACTTCCGCTTCTACTTCCGTTCCAACGTAACCTTCTTTTGTGGTAACGGCAAATAATCGGATACTACGATCCGGATTATAGATACGTTGAAAAATGGAGAGGGGAACATAGATCCGTTCGGAGAAACGGCCATTGTTTCCATCGTCTTGAAAAACCCCGACGACGGTGAAGGAAACCCCTTTGATGTTAATTTGCTTCCCGATGGGGTCCTCCTCAGGGTCGAAAAGTACTTCCATGACGCGCTCTCCGATTACGCATACTTTGCGTCCTTGGAGCATATCGAGGGCATTTAGTTTTCGACCTTTGATGTAACGCTGGTAAATTTTGATGTTGAAGTACTCGTCACCTACTCCAAGGGTCATAAAAGGCGAAGATTTTTGGCCGTGTACGATGTTGAAGTTTCCAAAAAGCCAGTTTTCGGCGGAGATATATTCTACCCCTTCTACCTGTTCACGGACCGTTGCCATGATGGATTCATTAAACTCGATGCGACGCCCGGGGGGATGGCCCCGATAAGGGAGAGCCGTTCGATCTGGGATAAACCAAATACTGTTGGTAGCATCTAGGATCATGGCTTTGATCACTCCATTTTGTAAACCTTGACCGGCTCCTAAAAGGAGTACTAGCATTAGAATTCCCCAGAATACACCAAAGGCAGTGGCGATGGTTCGCCATTTATTACGCCGAATGGTTGAGAAGATTTCCTGCCATTTGTCCTGATCAAACATAGTTCCGCTTTTGAGGTAAAGAGGGCTTTTAGCGTTAAATGTTGCATCCATCGAAATGGACACATATTGGAAACTCCAATAAATTACGAAGCATTTAATACTATGATGCAAGAATTAGGGTAAGAATTACAAGAAGACCCTTGGTTTTCTACGAAAGGAAAGGATTGGTCTACTAATTCATGAGATTGTCTTATAATGATTTCCCTTAGCGGTTTACTTGCACTCTTCGAGCCTGGGTAAGGCTTCGCTTTTTTCTCGCAGAGTGCGCAAAGGATCCGCAGAGAATTGGAAAGAGTGTATGTCCAGTATCGTGGAAGGTTTCTTTTTTGCGTGTGATGGGCACTTTCGAAGACTGCTTTTTCAGTATGTCCGGAGGCTAGCCATTGCTTCGTGTTCTTTCCGAATTAGTATAGGGCTTTGTTTTTTCTCTCGCAGAGGGCGCAAAGGATCCGCAGAGAATTGGAAAGAGTGTATGTCCAGTATCGCGGAAGGGTTCTATTTTGCGTGCAATGGGCGCTTTCGAAGACTGCTTTTTCAGTATATCCGGAGGCTAGCCATTGCTTCGCGATCTTTCCGGTTTAGGGTAAGGCTTCGTTTTTTCTCGCAGAGTGCGCAAAGGATCCGCAGAGAATCGCAAAGAGTGCAACTTCAGCATCGCGGAACGGTTCTTTTTTGCGTGTGATGGGCACTTTCGAAGACTGCTTTTTCAGTATGCCCGGAGGTTAGCCATTGCTTCGCGTTCTTTGCGAGAAAAAAATCATATACCAAATTGATCCCCAAAAAGATTTGAACCTTCTCACTGGCCGCAGTACCTTCGAGCAGACAATTTTTTAGCCTATGAAGATCAACGGCAAACACCAACGAACAATTTGGCGCCACGCGGATAATCCCGAACAAATTCAGATCATTGACCAACGGTCTTTACCCCATGCGTTAATCATCGAAACGCTCGTTGAACCCGCTGATTTCGGGCGGGCCATTCGAGAAATGCACGTCCGTGGAGCCCCTTTGATCGGAGCTACTGGGGCTTATGGTCTCTACGTCGCTGCCCTGAAAGCCAGTGAAGGGGATTTTGAAAAAGAGGTACAGGCCGCCAAAAAGATATTACAGGAAACTCGACCTACGGCAGTAGATCTTTTCTACTGCCTGGACCGCGTCGATCAAGCGATGCAATCGGCCAATTCGGTTGCTGAAAAAAGAGCGAAAGCAGGGGCAGAAGCGGATGCCATCGTAGATGAAAGTGCCGAACACTGCCGGATGATCGGAGTGCACGGACTTCCACTCATCGAAGCTATACACGCAGAAAATCCTGACCGTCCGGTTAATATTCTGACCCACTGTAATGCTGGATGGATTGCCTGTATCGATTGGGGAACCGCTACCGCGCCTATCTACGCAGCGCACAATAAGGGGATTCCTGTACACGTCTGGGTCGATGAAACGCGGCCTCGGAACCAGGGAGCTCGTATTACGGCTTTTGAGCTTGGACACCACGGAGTGCCCCATACCGTTGTTCCCGATAATACTGGGGGGCACCTGATGCAGCACGGTATGGTAGATCTTGTTTTTGTAGGAACCGACCGAACTACCATTACGGGAGATGTGGCCAATAAAATCGGTACCTATTTGAAGGCCCTCGCCGCCCACGATAACGGGGTTCCTTTCTATGTAACCCTACCAAGCTCCACCTTCGATTGGACTCTACGGGATGGCTTGGCCGAAATTCCGATCGAAAAGCGGAACCCAGAAGAGGTGCGACGTATTCAAGGTTTGGTCGATGGTGAGATCAAGACCGTCCTTCTAACGCCGGAGTTTAGCCCGGCCGTTAACTACGGATTTGATGTCACCCCCGCTCGCCTCGTTACTAAGCTGGTCACCGAACGAGGTATTTGCGACGCTTCCGAGCCGGGCATCCTTTCTCTCTTTCCGGAAAAGGCTTAAATGGACGAGGGGTATATAAAATACAATCCTTCGTATAGGAAGAGCCCAGCCGTAGACCGCCACAAATTGAAAAGCTTATTATACGTGCGGCAAGTGCTTTACGAGCAGGGTTTAATTGGTGTTTATTCCAGTGGTATCGGCTACGGTAACGTGAGCGCACAACTGGAAGAGCCCGGGCTTTTTGTAGTCAGTGGAACGGCAACGGGAGCCATTCCAGTGCTCGATGAAAGGCACTTTTCCCGAGTCATGGACTACGATTTAGCTAAGAATACATTGCATTGCGAAGGACCTATTCAAGCTTCTTCCGAAGCTATGACCCACGCTGTATTTTATGAGTCTGAAACTTTGATTAAGGGAGTGGTACACATTCACCATCGAGGCTTGTGGGAGCATTTACTTGGTCGAGTGGCTACAACTCCTCCCGACGTTGCTTACGGTACTCCCGCAATGGCTGCGTCCATGCGTAGGCTTTTACAACAAAATCAGTTACAAAGAGAGCGTATTGCCGTCATGCATGGCCATCCAGAAGGTATTTTCACCTTCGGATCCTCGCCAGAGGACGCCTTGGCTGTTATTCTTCGGTATTGGGAACGATTTACCCACCATCCGCCCAAATAGGGAGGAAAAATATCGGCTGGATTGCAAATCTTCCTGAAAATGAAGATATTAACAAACATATTATATAACTAAGCACTTCACCCTTCTAAAGGTAAAAGGGTTGTCCTTCTCCCAAAGGCCGATCACCAAAGAATTAAACTGCAACTGTTCTACTTAGAGAAACTGGGTTTTAAAACAAAAACACTAAAGGAATTCTTTCCTATGTACAAACACTTCTCCCTAACTCTCATTCTACTATTTGCAGGTTTGATATATGGTTGGTCCCAACAAGGGCAACCCGCCTTTTATTATCCAAACCTCCCTAATAATCCATACCTTCTTCAGAATGTTCCAGAGAACGTATTGACCTACGTGAACGAACATCTACCGGCCGCCGCTCAGGTAGCCAAAGATTACAATATCCCCGTTGATTTTCTACTTTGTGTTGCTGGCCTGGAAACCGGTTGGGGAAAGAGTGAGCTTTCTCAGATGGCAAATAATCACTTTGGTATTAAAAACCCCTACAACGAAGGTCCTTCCTATTGTTTAATGCACGCCGACTACGTTCCTGGGGAGGGAATGGTAAGCACCTATACTTGCTTCAAAAGCTATCCGAATTCTTACGGTAGTTTCGTAGATTATTTGGAGCATTTGGCCTCGCGGGGTTGCTACTTAGCGATCCAAGACATTTCCGGAGCGAGCTTCA
This sequence comes from Bacteroidota bacterium, assembly GCA_038748815.1. GTDB lineage: Bacteria > Bacteroidota > Bacteroidia > Chitinophagales > Saprospiraceae > JBCDIO01. The sequence goes on along the minus strand of JBCDIO010000159.1, from coordinate 2,309 downwards.
TCGACTGGGTTTCCGTAGTTGATCAATGTGGTTACGCCACGGATCCGGACTACGGCCGAAAGCTAGTCAGCATCAAAAATCGATACTATTTTGATCAATTGATCCAGCCATTTTTTCGGAACTAGTACAAAGTACTAACCTCTTATTCTTTAAAAATACATTTGTTGGTAAAGCCCCATCTGCTTCCTTTTTAAATAGGTAAGGTATTCAGAAATGACGACTAAAGATGGCGTTAAGTTGGGGAGGCTGTAAGGGTTTGTGTAAGAATCCATTCACAAAATCAAAAGTATTGACTTGTTTCATTTCCCGATGATCAATCGACGAGCTCAATATAAAGATGAGGGGTGGATTGGGTAAGCTTTGAAAGGCCTGTAGTACTTCCATGCCGTTCATTACGGGCATATTTAGATCCAAGAAGACCAAATCGGGGCTGGCCCGATGAGCGTCTTGAAAAGCGGCAAGTGCCTCAAAGCCGTTGTAGAAATGCGAAATCATCGCATCCGGTTGGATTCGTTCAATAAGCCGCTTATTCAGCCGGTGCTGTAGTGGATCGTCGTCGATAAGATAGATACAATTAGCCGTTTGCTTTAATTCCGGGACTCGGAGTTGATCATTAATCTCGGTAAGTACTTGATCGACTTTTTCTGCCTCTACTTGTAATAAATGAATAAGTTCTTGTTGCTCAAATGCATTGCTCTGTTGCAGCATTCCCAACATATTACTGATGGGACCGCGTAGACGATGGGAGTTGAAAAATTGAAGATTTTCTACTTTTTCAACGACCTTTTGCAGCTTGTACTCTATTTCCTCCCGTTCTTTCCGCATCCTTTGAAAGCGTTCCAATTTTCTCTGGATCACGCCCATAAGCTCATCTGGGGAGAATGGCTTGGTAAGAAAGTCGTCTGCGCCGAGGTCCATGCCTTTACGGAAATCGTGGGGGCTTGCCAGAGCGGTCAGAAAGATAAAAGGGACTTCTCCAAATTGCGGAACGGAACGAATAACCCGGATAAACTCATAACCGTCCATTTCTGGCATTGAGACATCACAAATGATCAGGTCCGGATCAAAGGTTAGTGCTTCGGCCAAGCCCACTTTGCCGTTCTCTGCGGTTTGGATCGTGTAGCCAGACATGGTCAAAATTTCAGTCAGACTTTCGCGGATCATCTTATCATCTTCTACTACTAATATTTTTTTCATGATAGATTGGTTTAAGGCAATCGAACGATGACCTTTGTTCCTTCGTTCATTTTGCTATTTAGCTGAATGGTCCCTTTGAGTTTTTGAATGAGTTCTTGTATAATCCGACTTTTTTTGGCCTACCAAGGGAAAATGGGCTCGAAGCATTTGTAAGACAAATAGGAGCGTGAACAACGTTACCCAAACGGTTCCAGTTCGGTATTTCTCCAACTCCAGAAACACTCCATAGGCAATGGCCCCGATCATTAAGGAGGAGAATGGTAGGATGTGGATCACTGGAAAGAAAAAGGTAGAGATAAATGCTCCTACTCCTAAATGCCTAAAGGCGAGGTTGGAAGCAAGTATCCAATATTTTTCTTGATAAGCTCGCAAAATCCCCACAGTCACCGGCAGCAGTAATAAGCAAGTAATAAACCCTTGCCATTCGGTACCTGGGTGAAATGCTTGAATTAAGCCTTCCAGGAGACTTAGGCCAAGGCTGATTTGGATAAACATCCTCGTGAATTGCTGCACCTGGACAGGAAGTAGATCCCGCTCTATCCAGATATTCTGCCATTGTTTGAATGTTTGTTCCATCGTTTTTATCGGTAAGCTAGATGCTTTTACCGATCTACTGATTTGGTATTCGACGATTGGATAAAGAATCCCGGTTTTTGGGCATTCCTTAGGAAAGGATTGCTTGAAAGCAGTATGCAGGAGAGCGATTCGTAAGTGGAGTTTGTGGCAAACCATTGACTCTAAAGCTTGTACTTCTTAGTAGGAATGGTCTATTTTTAGGATTAAAAGACGGTGAAAAAGTTACCTTTCCTACTTAGCTGCCTTCTCTTATCGTTGTTCAGTCATGCCCAACAAGCCATTGTGGAGGGGTATATCTACGATCAAACCAATAAGAAGCCTTTACCCTTTGCGACTATTGGTGTACAAGAAACGTCCATTGGGGTCACTACGGATAGTACCGGTTACTTTAAACTTAGCATTGAACCTGGACTCTACAATCTCGAAGCATCGTTTACCGGTTATAGCTCTTTGATCAAACACGAATTACTCGTCATCAGTGGTAAACCCCAGTATCATGAGTTTTTACTGAGCCCTTTAGCGATTGAGTTAGAATC
>JBCDIO010000158.1:0-7143 GCA_038748815.1 Bacteroidota bacterium | reverse complement strand
GACGAACCGTACCCCTAAACTTGCAAGATCTGTCCAATACACTAGATGTACAGTTTCTGGCCAACCGAATCCGTCTTTCTTGCTTAATGGTTTCTCATCAAACGGTATACAAAGCAGAATACGACCACGGAATGCTAGATTCTTCGGTAGCCTATGTGCAAGAACATCCTCAGCTTTTGGAGTACCCGGCCGTGGCCATCTACTTTTATATCTATCTAGCCCTCACGGATCGCGAAGAAGAGGCGCATTTCTTTAATGTAAAGCAACAACTCTTTGATCATGGGCATTCCTTTCCCCAAGGAGATACCCGGGACATCTATTTGTTGATGATCAACTATTGTATCGGGCGGTACAACGCCGGAATACGGGAATTCCTTCGAGAATCTTTTGATCTGTATAAGAATGGCTTTGAACGCAAAGCCCTCATGTTTAACGGAGTCATCTCTCGCTGGACCTTCCGGAATGCGGTGACCAATAGTACTATTCTTAAAGAATTTGCCTGGACGGAAGCCTTTATTCAGGATTATAAGCAGTATCTCAGTGATCAGCACCGCGAAAGTATCGTCCATTACTGTATGGGGAAATTGCATTACGAAAAAGGCGACTATTCGGAAGCAATTACACAGTTCTCCCAGGTTGAATACGACGATATTCTCATGAACCTCGCTGCCAAAATCATGCTACTGAAGATGTACTATGAACTCAGTGAATTCACGGCACTTGATTCTCTTTTGGAAAGCATGCGGGTGTATATGCACCGAAAAAAAGTGATTGGTTACCACAAGTCCAATTACGAAAACATGATTTCTTACACCAAGAAACTGGTAAACATCAACCCTTACGATTCGGATCAATGCAAGAAGCTAAAAGTCGATATCGAGCAAGCTAATCCTTTGACCGAACGAAAATGGCTACTCAGCCAAATTGAATCCCATCTTTAATGGAGGGATCTCTAATGATCCGTTCAATGTATCGATCGCGTATATGACTCCTTTATATAATAGCAGCCGCTAATTTTTAGGAGCGATATTGGACCTGCCTGGAGGCAAGCAGGGACACCATAATAATTTGCGACCATAAAAAAAGCCATGCGCTTAGGCGCATGGCTTCGCTTATAAACAGCTTATTTATCTAATCTTATCGCAAAAATACTTTCTTAGTAGCCGTGCCTTCTTCCGTGGTTACCTGAATAAAGTAAGCACCAGTTGGCCAATTGGCCACTGAAATGGATACGGTTCGATTGGGTTCTACCATATCTGTGCGCGTTTCAAGAATGCGGCCGTGAAGATCAATGATTTGGATGGTCGTTTCGGAACGAGCCTTCAATTGAACTTGAATATTGATCAGATCGTCGGCAGGATTCGGGAATACGGCCAAGCCCAAAGAAGCCCCCTCCAGCTCGGTCACACTGCTGAGCATTTGCGATTCCACCAGCGTACCCCGGTTTTGGGCAATGGCACAAGCTTCGTCGCCTTGATCTGCCGTTACGCAGGCTTCTGAGTTGTAATTAAATAAATCCATAATCTCGACATCATCGACAAACCAACCCAACTGGGCAATAGATTCATCGGTTCCATACCGGAAACGGACGATGATCTCCTCCCCCGCATAGGCACTCAGGTCCGCATAGGTATCAATCCAGCCACTGGTAGTCCCGGAGAATCCTTCTAAGTTGGGAACTACAAAGGTGTTATAGTCAACGGGTCCATTGTAACCATTCTTAAAGAAATCAGGACCTAGATCAGCCCAGGTTTCTCCACCGTCCGTGCTAATTTCTACCAAACCGGCATCCACCCCGGCTTGAGTATCGTAGCGCTGCCAGAAACGAAGTGCTGGCTGGTCTCCCTGTACAAGTTGTGGGAATAGATTTTGTAGTACCTGCTGGCTTTCTTCCGGGACGGATTCTACAAAGAATGCCTTATCTCCACTGTAGGCGAAAAGCTCTGAAATTTCCCATTCGTTGGGAGCTTCCGTTCCAATCTGTTGGTCAATCCAGGTGCCGATGGTGTTTTCCTCCACGTCTTCGAAGAAATAACGGGTTGAGTAAAGATCCATAGAAGAGCTCAAGGTATACGTGATGGTTGTTTCGGCCAGGTAGGCCATGTCACCAATCTCAAAAGTCAGGGTGCTTCCGTCAACGGTGACATCTACGGAGTTGGAACCAACTACGAATTCGGTACCCGCAGGGATCTCGTCAACGACAACGACACCAGTCAGATCTTCTGGCTTGTGGTTGATGACTTTGAGGCTTACTTCAATGGCTTCACCCGCATTTATAAATGGAGTAACCGACTTATTGATTTTCAACTCAGCAATACAGGTTGGTAGTGGTTCAAAGTCTTGAGTACCGTCGGTGTGGCTAAAGTTGTTACCTTGATCTGCGTTGATACCTAATCCACGACGTGCAAATACTTCCCAGATGAGGCATTGGTTATCCCCATTGAAAAGGGCTTGATCAGCGGCCAGAATAGCGTCACGGCCATCTACAAAACCAGGGTCACAAGGCTGCATTTTCATTCCTTCCATCACCAGGGCAATGGCCCGGTTATTACCTAGGTCACCATAGTATATATCATCACTGAAGCCGTATTCTTCGACCATCGCCCAGTATAAATCCCAAAGCATGGAACACCAAACGTGACCCACTCCGTGTGGTACAGAAGCCGATACAATATCTTGGTACGTCACGGGGTTCACATCCATGTCGGTAGAGTAGGGGAAGGCTCGCAAACCTTTTCCTTCGTTCGGTTCCCGCCGTAGATAGGTAGCTACCCCCCGACGCATATCACCGGTATCTCCAGGTTTTACCGTAGTGACAATAGCAACGAAGTCGCTCCATCCTTCTCCCATTTGCTCACCGGTGGGATTCTCTGCGGTACCCGCATTTCCAAGGCAACCCGTTTCTAGACGCCCCCCAGTCAGGCGATTAGAAATACCGTGTGCGTATTCGTGACCAACGACTCCGTTGTCATAATCCGCAGAAAGCCATTCTGGCCCGGTATTAGCCTCAGCTACGTTGGCGGACAAGCCATCGTTGATGTACTGACGAAGCAAAGCACAATCACCGGATCCGATACTAATAGTAGGAATAGTTGGGTCTGGTTCGTCAATACCGGCCATACCAATGACCCCGTCTTCAAAGTTGCAAATGATAACAGCGATTGCACCAGCGGCTTCGGCGTGGGCTGCTTTGGTTTCAAAGAAACAGCCACCTCGATCGATCAGCGCGATATTACCTTCTAGCTCGGAAGCATTGGCAAAAGGAGATTCGCAACCATCAGAAGAATATGGATTAACGACATTATCGTCAACCTCGACAATTAACCCGGAGGCTGGAGCATCTTCTACTTGCGGGCCAAATTCCGCTGTACCCGTTGGGTAGAATCCAGCGATATTCAGAGGAGCGGTAATTTCTAATAGACTAGCACCGGTATTCCAGTAGTACATCGTCATGGTGCCACTTCCTCCATCTCCGGGAGTACCGAAGGACGCATTATTACTCGTTTCGTTTCCGATGGGGTCTTCACCCCCAAATTGACCACGTGCATTCACTCCATCACCGGCCCCTCCGGGACCACCATTCCCATAGTTGTTCTCCTGGAAGTTTCCGGCATCTTCGTCGAAACCATACTGGTAGAAGATGTCGTGCATGATATTATTGGAGTAGAAAAGGTTGGTGGTAGAGGCGGGAATGTGTAGATCGGGCTCATCATTGGGGAGTAGGGGGAAGTCAAAGACCAAATCCGTGCCTCCATCAATGAGTTGATCGGGAGCACCATCCGCGTTTAGGTCGGGGAAGGCATACACATTATTTCCTCGGGTATTGGTGTATTCGGCACCCGCCGATCCATCGATATCGTGCCAACCGAAGGGAGACGCTACCGGATCCGCTGGGTCGTCAATCAAGACGTGGCTACCGTGCGCTGGACTTTCCGCCGGGAATTCGATCACTCGGTAGGTACCGTTCATGACCGTATTCATAGATTGTGTAGTAAGGGCTTCTTCTACGGGCTGAAAGGTTTTAGTTGTCCGACAGCTAGCATCATGATTGTGATAAGCGTGATTACCAAACTGGCAGTAAACAGTAAAGTTATTTTTGTGGAGAATCTTTCCGTCTACGGCATCAACCCGTAGACTCCAGTGGTCAGCGTTTGCGTATTCTTCAATGTTTAGATCCCAAGCCAATCGGATGGTCTGGTCGGGCATGACCTGAAAGCGCAACTTAACGGTGATGTCAGAACGCGATAGACTGCCCCCCTCAAAAACGAAGGTATGGGTATCCCGTTGTTCTTTTAATACCATAGTAGGTGCTTCTAGCTCCAGATGCACTGCGGCCCATTGAATAGCTTGCGCTGGACTTAGGGTAGGAGAGCTTGTGTTAACCCGGTTAATCGCATCTACTTGTAGTCGATTTCCGGTGTGTACGATCTGCCCATTAGCATCGATCGATACATTGAGAATGGCATTGTAGATTTCAATGCCCTGTACCCGTTGCAAAAAGTAAATGTGTTCCACTCCACTCAGGGAGCTTTGGTGTTGTGAACTGACCGCTAGATCAGCTACGTCGTTGGCGGTAAAGCCCCAATTTTCGTGTTCTTGCTCAACGTGTCGTAGGGCCAGATCCAGCGGAGTCTGTACCTGGGCGGTCAGCGAAAAGCCGAATCCAAAAAGGGTGATTACTAATAGAGTATACCTATGCATCATAGCTTTATGATATAGTGAAATAATGAATGGTCGAACGATTGTATTCCGGTTGGGGCAAAAACGAGGAGTAAGGCCTATAAATATAGGGAGAAAGCGGCCTATATAGAGGATTAAGTTGCCATTCCTTCCATTTTACAAAATGGACGACACTTCAACTTTGTTCTGCCGGTGCTTTGTTTTTTCTAACTATCCAGGTTGTCAGAAAAAGAGTGGCCAAACCACCTGGTTGGGGGTTCTTTAATAATTCCCTACCTTCCCGACATGAAGAAATCGAGTACTCCATTCATTTTTGGTCGCCATCCGGTAGTGGAAGCGATTCGTGCTGGTCAGAATGTTGAAAAAGTCTTTCTGCAACAAGGTATGCGGGGAGAGTTTGAAAAAGAGATTCGAGCCTTGAGCAAGGAGTTTGAATTTCCCATAACCGTTGTACCGAAAGAACGCCTTCAGAAATACGTTCGTACCGGTAATCATCAGGGAGTGCTTGCCTTTCTTTCTTTAATTACCTACCAAAAACTGGAAGATATTCTTCCGCATATCTACGAGCAGGGTGAAACGCCACTCATCTTACTTTTAGACGGTGTAACGGATGTACGTAATGTGGGAGCCATTGCTCGATCGGCCGAACTATTGGGGGTGCACGCCTTAGTGTTGCCACAAAAAGGATCCGCGCAAATCAATGCGGAAGCGATGAAAACTTCCGCGGGAGCCTTGGCGAAGATTCCCGTCTGCCGAGTAAAAACGACCTCTCAGGCGATCCGTCAACTACAGGAAATGGGCATTCAGGTAGCTGCTAGTGTGCTTCCTGCGAAACAGTCTATTCTGGAATTAGATCTAACGATTCCAATTGGATTGGTGGTGGGATCTGAAGACGATGGAGTTAGTGCTGGAGTGTTAAAGGCGGTAGATACCCAATTTTGGATTCCCCAAAAAGGAAGTCTAGATTCTTTTAATGTGTCGGTTGCCGCCGGGATTATGTTGTTTGAATGCGCCCGTCAACGTGGCCTCTAGCCACGTTGCGTGCAACGTGGTTAGAGGCCACGTTCATTTTTTGAGATACGTTGCACCACCCACCTTGCATGCAAGGTGGCTGCGTGCAACGTGGGTTAGGTTAGAATAGCAATCAAAAACGTAATGACCGTGGCGGCAAATCCCATCATGAAGATGTTGTAGGAAAGCGTCAAAAAGCGGTATTTCTTGTCTAGTACCTTCCCCAGGTAGTATAGATCTCGGGTCATATTTCCATAGAGCAGTTCTCCGTCTCGGAGCATAGAATCCACGGCTTGCTCGTATTCCTCCAGGGGCATTTGTACAAAGTTTCCGAAGAATACAGCGTTTCTTTTCCGAATCTCTGGATCACTCTGATTATGGTTTACCGATGTTACTTTAGGGCGAGCGGAGAGTACCGCAAAGACCAGGCTCGATAAGCCAGTGACCATAAAGATGATGATCGGCATTAGAACAATGGGCTTCGTTTCCGTAATGCTGCTGTAAGAAACGAGAGAAATAAGTACCGAGATTAGAATGGCGTTGACGCTAATCATGATATTCGCCTTGTTGTCGGCGATCGCACTCAGGTTAATATGGTTTCGGTAGTTCGTCCGGAAAAAAGTTTGATTCCCGCTGTTCGGGATTTTACGCTCAATATTGTTGAAGGTCCGTAGACTAGGCGCTTTTTGCTTTTTAGCAAATTGCCGCTGATGCTTCAGCAAGTCTTCTTTCTGGCGCAGAATATGCTCGGCTAGTAGCGGCGCGTAGAATTCTTGTCCATAGACTGTGAAGAAATGCGTACTCATTAATCGCTGCATCAAAAACTGCGACCATTCGAAATCGCTATAACTCCGCTGGGACTTCAGGTCAATTTCTAGGCGCAAGTAGGGAGCTAATTCGAAAAAGGAGACACCCATTTCGTAGCCCAAAATAGCGTCCGAAAGGGCGGCCGTAGCTGGGTTGGGACTCCCATTTATCGGAGGGTAGGCTAGCAAAATGCAGGCTAAGGCTTCCTGTAAGAAAACGTTCTCCTCCGGGTAGTGTTGCTGGAAAAACTGGCGGATCAAGAGCTCAGCCCCTTGCTTGGGCGTTTCGTATTGTTCTAAGAAAGAGGCAGGGTAAAACCAGGCACCCAGCCGAGCGCATAATTCCTGGCGAGGAGTCAAAGGGTGGTCAGCCAGAATTCGATCCAGATTATGTAGAATCCGTCGGCTTAGCCCGAAGTGGTGATACACCAGGCCGTGGTCCTTGGCTTCATTGAATTGTTCGAGAACAAATTCTGTAGCATTGGCCAGAATGGCCATTTTTTCGGCTTCTGAATCCTCTTTTCCGTGACGTTTTGTGGGTTCCGTAGTCATATAATTGATAACCAGAGTAAATACCCTCGTTGGGGCATCGTCCACTGCGGTGTTTTTGCTTGCCCTAATTTACAAGGAATTTACTTAATTGGCT
>JBCDIO010000157.1:0-7154 GCA_038748815.1 Bacteroidota bacterium | reverse complement strand
GCTCGCTCGGCCGATGTGCTGATCGTTGATCAACTCGGGCAGCAAAACGAAAAATTGGCTAGTGATGCTAAATCCTACTTTGAGATCCTGGAAAAAGGGGATACACTCAATGAGATTAATCCCTTTCTCAACAGTCTCTTCAATCCAAATATTCTTCCCTTCCTGACTTCCTATTTGGCTTATAATCCTAGTGATATTTATCAGCGGGTAGAAGCACCGGTCTTAGTGATTAGTGGTAAAGCGGATGTACAAGTGCCCGTAGAAGATGCCGAAGCCCTGTTTGAGCTCAGCCCGAATAGCGAATTGGTACTCATCGGTACGATGAATCACGTCTTAAAATCCGTACGCTCGGAACAAGAGAATTTTTTAAGCTACGGAAACCCGGAACTACCTTTACATGAAAGCTTAGTACCAATTATACACAGCTTTTTGAATAAATAAGCTTTTATGGATTCAACGCAATAAACAACTCTTTTTTACAACCAATCACCAAATCAACAGTATGAAAAGCCTTCGTTTAATTATCGCTGTATTTCTTCTCTCTACGACCGCTTCTTTCGGTCAGTCTATCTTCGGAAACTGGATCGCGGAGTATCCTGGTGAAGACGGTCAAACCACCAAGGTAGAGATCATTTTTAAGTCCGATCGTACGTATACCGTAGACTTTGGCATGGACAATAAGATTGAAGTCAATGGTGCCTTTACTTTTTCAGAAACCCAAATGACCATCTGGGATACGTCCGGAGAATTTGCCTGCCCAACGGAGGCCAAGGGTGTTTACTCCTACACGGTGACCCAAGAAGAAATGATCATGACCCAAATTTCTGATGACTGTAAGGATCGAGGTGGAAGTGGCAAGATGGTCTTTAAAAAAGGCTAAGCTAGCTAATCCAATCTGTCTTAAAAACCCGAAAATCAGTTCGCTCAGATTTTCGGGTTTTTTATTGGATTGTAGGAAGAGCACTTATCTTTGAAAAGCATAACATCACTAAAAACAAACCCCTCCATATGAGAAAGATTTGGAGATACGGCCAACGTAATTTCTCTCGATTCTTCATCGAAATTCTAATCATTATGGTGGGAATTCTCCTTTCTCTGGCCTTTTCCTCTTGGCTAGAGAATCGGAAGGACCGCAAAGAAGAACGGGTTGCCCTTGAACAAATCAAGGAAAATCTACTCATCGATCTTGTACAACTGGAGAATAATCTGGATTTACGGCAAAAGCAATTGGCTTTTAGCCAGCAAATGCTGGGCCAGATTTCCAATGATACCCTCAGGGTAGACCCAGCTACTTTTGTGCAGGGAATGCGGTATTTAGCCATTACGGTTTCCTTTTCTCCGAATACTGTAACCTTTGAAACGCTCAAAAGTACCGGGCAACTAGATCTGATCGAGGACAAAACGATTCTAGAAGCCCTCGTCAGTTTATACCAATTGAATTATGGTGATTTAGCACTTAACAATAACGACATGGCTAGTTTTCGAGAACGTTATATTCTGCCGTTTATCCTCGAAAATTTTGACCTACAAAAAAGCATGGGAGGGACCTTAAGTACCCAAGACTTCCAACCCATAATGGAGTCTCGTTCCTTCATCAACTTGCTTACTTACGTGCAAATTTCAGGTAGCTCCAGTTTACAAGCCTACGAAAAGGCTATCGAGCAAGCTCAAACGCTCTTAGAACTATTGTCGGAAAAAGAAGAGGATTAATCCTGATTTTTTGCAAATGCCCTGCGGATTGAAGAACTTTTGTATCCATCGAACCCCAAGCCTATGCCACTAAGCGCTTCGATCACAGCCTATTTTCGGGCCTGTTATTTGGCGGAAAACCGGGCCTCATCTATCGTAAACTTCTTTGGTTCCTCCGTAGAGCAACCCATTTTAATTGGGGACCCCGACTGGTTAAGCGGTAAACTTACCGAGTTACCCGTTCCCAGAGAATGGGGGGAATGGGCTATGAAACGGTTAGGAATTCAAGGCAAGGATCGGGAACTTACCATTGGTTTTTTCTTTCTTACCAAAGGACAGGGAAAGCGCTACAATACCCCCCTGTATTTATTCACTGGGCATTTGGCCCGACGAGAATCGTTCATTGTGCTTAAAATCGATCCTTTGAGCCAGCGGGTTAATCCTGCCGTAGCCGATTTGGCTAGTCTGGAAGGGATAGAACGGAACGCCTGGCTAGAACAATTAGAACAGGACTTACCGCGGTTTCCCTTCGGCTTTAAAGCAGAGGTGCAGCTGGAAGAATTACTCCCCACGGTCTTTCCGGATATCGACTTACGAGCCTGGGAGCATTTTCCGAATACCTTTGGACAAGAACAATGGGAAACCCATCAATTGCAGTTTGGCAGTGGAAGAAAATGGAGGTTGCTCCCGGCCGTTGGACTCGGAGTGACTAAAAAATCAAATCGTTCCAAAGGAGTCCTTAATGAATTGGAAGAGATGTCGAATTGGCATACCATGAATACTCCTCTGCGGGTTTTGCTGGAAGGAGAAGCCTTAATTCCCAAAAACCAAACCACGGGGCAGCCCCTCCGTGTCCCGGCAAATCTCAGCCCTGCGCAACAGAAAATCGTCGCAGCTTCCACGTTAGAGCCTCTGAGTTTAGTGGTGGGGCCACCCGGTACCGGAAAGTCCTTTACCATTGCTGCTATGGCGATCAATGCCGTAATGCGCGGGGAGTCGGTGCTCATTGCCTCGCGTTCAAATCAAGCCGTAGATGTGATTGGAGATAAGATTGAGCTCGATTTTGGTTTTAAGAATCGAGTGGTTCGGGGAGGCCGTTCTTCTTACAAAAAAGAGATGATCCAATATCTGGAGGATCTTCTCCATGGTTTAAACGGGCGTTCCTTCTCCAATAAGCGGAAAAAGCATTTGGAACGCGAATTAAGGGATGTCCATTTTCGGATTCAACAGTTGGAGCGTTCTTTCCACAAAAAAGAAAAAGAAGAGGTATACCGGGGAACGCTCTTAGAGGAGCCCGACCCCAACTGGCTGGCTCGTTGGCAGATCCGTCGCTTACTTCGACAAAAAGACAAAAAGGGTACTTTTTTACGACCGCTGGAAAAGCTATCAACGCTTTGGGCTAGCCAGATTGAGCTATTGCAAGAACTGATCGAGGAGATTTTTCAGATTCGGCTGCAGGCGGCCCTGCGGACCAATCGGTCCGCTTTTGTCCATTTGATTAAGGCACTTAAGGCCCGTACCTCTGATCGTAAAGATGCCTACTTTCGCAAAGTTGATTTTAACCTCCTTTTCCGAGCACTACCAATCTGGTTGGTTAATACCTCTGATGTAGCCAACGTCCTTCCCATGCACCGGCGCTTATTTGATTTGGTCATTCTGGACGAAGCCTCCCAGTGTGACATAGCGAGTTCTCTTCCCATTTTGGCCAGAGGTCAGCGGGTGGTTGTTGTAGGAGACCCCAAACAATTACGCCACGTTTCTTTTCTGGCGCACCAAAAACAACGACAATTGATCGAGCAATTCAAGCTAGAGGACGTACCATATGACCGGCTCAATTATCGGGATCAAAGTGTACTGGACCTGGTTTCCGATTGCCTACCCAGTCAAGAGCAGGTATTCTTCCTGGACGAGCACTACCGGAGTGTGCCGGATATTATTGCTTTTAGCAACCAACGGTTTTATCAGGACCAACTGCGGGTAATGACCGTTTTAAAAAAGCAAGAATGGGGCCGAGGAATCGAAATTCATCCGGTCTTTGGAAAACGGTTGAAGAAAGGGTATAACCCGACGGAAGCGGATTGGATTCTTACCAAAATCAAGGAGCTCATAGCCACCGAATCGGAAGCGGGGCTTCCAAGAAAGTGGAGTATTGGCATTCTTTCTCCCTTTCGAGACCAGGTAGAGCATCTTCGAACTCGGCTCCTGGAAACTTTTGATCTAGATACCTTGGACCAACATCGTATTCTATTGGGGACTCCCTTTGATTTCCAGGGCGAGGAAAGAGATGTGATGTTTCTGAGCATGGCAGTTGATCCACATAGCCACCCTTCGACTTGGCAATATTTAAATCGCGCCGACATCTTTAACGTTGCCACAACCCGCGCCAAGTGGAAACAATATATTGTTCATTCCTTAGGGGAGGAACCGAGCGGTAATAATCATCTGCTCACCCAGTATATACAAGAGGCAGAGGCGGGTCATTGGACATCGGATAGTCAGCGGGAGAAGCCGGCCTTGGATCGGTTTGCCAATGAACTACAAGATTGGGCCGAAACGACCCTTGGGGTCCAGGCCCATATCGATTTTTTATTGGCGGGTACGCAGGTGGATATGCTCCTAAAGGCTGGCCAGAAAACGCTAGCTATCGATTTAGTAGGATACCCGGGTTATTTTACAGAGGCTTTCCCGCTCGATCATTACCGCCTACTCGCTCGTTTGGGGCTACATTGTATGGTGGTGTATTATTCGGATTGGCTGGTGCGTCCGGAATTGGTAGAACAAGAAATTAAAGAGCAATGGCAGCGTTTGTACGGAAAGAGGAACACTTAAAAGTCGAGTGGGACCAGGCTTGGGCCAGCTGCGGGGTCGCTCCGGAACGGCTTGTGCCCCACTGGTCTTTTTTGGTGAAGAAGTACACGGGGGTCGGCCGGGCTTATCATAATCTAAGGCACTTAGAACAAATGTTTATGGCTTTAGAGGACTTCCACATACCGGCAGATCGGCCCCTGTTGGCCTTGGCTATTCTTTACCACGATGTGATTTACGTGGTGCACCGTCGGGACAACGAAGATCGGAGTGCTGATCTCGCAGAAAGGCATCTTTTGGAGGCTGGGGTTTCTCCTTCTGTGGCCGGTCGTACCGCCCATTTGATCCAGCTCACCAAAAATCATCAGTTAGCGGGCTCCAAAGATCATTTGGCTCCGATACTGCTCGATGTTGATTTGGGTATCCTGGGTAGCCCCTGGACTATCTATGAGCAATATATGCAACAAATTAGGAGGGAGTATCGCATTTATCCAACGGTCCTGTACCGGAGGGGAAGAGTGCAGGCTTTGCAGCACCTCCTACGGGGCGAACGCTTGTTCCATAGCCCAGCCTATATAGATCGTTTTGAAGAAAGAGCCCGTGAGAATATTGCTCGGGAAATTCAATTTTGGCAGGGGTAGAACCAACTATTTCTCTTTATTCTGCATCGAAAATGGTATGGAATATCAGCAACCAAGATTAGATCTAAGTCAATTGCCCCGCTGTGAGCAGAATTGGTACCAAATGGAGCGCATAGAAGGCGGTCGCCTTTGCCCCGATTGTCAGAAATGTATTGTGGATTTCCGAGGCATGGGGGCGGCAGCGATTGCGCGTGTACATGCTTTTTCCAAGGAGCCGGTGTGCGGATTTTACACACAAGCTCAACTGCGAAACGGGAAGGAATCCGAAACACCTAGGACCTGGCGGAAATGGTTGATCCCGGCACTTATGTTCTCCTCGTTCTGGATAAAGCCAACCACCCTGACGGCGCAGCAACCAACAACGGTACCCACGGAGCAACATCCCTTTCTCATACCTCCAACACCCACAAAAGAACGAATACCGGATCAAGCTCATCATAAAGTAGATTCGATTTTGGTGACCGGAAAAGTGATCGATGACATTTCGGGTGAACCGCTCATTGGAGCAGTCGTTTTACTAGATACTTTTGAAATTGGGACCATTACGGATTTTGCGGGGAATTACCAGTTGCGAGTTCCAACGGAATTAGCGGGCGAGACCCTTAGGATAGGCGTGTCGTACATTGGTTATGCCAGTCAGCAGATTGATTGGAAAGTACCGACTGAAGGTACGGCTGATCCGATCAGCCCCGCTCAACTAGCCGAAATAGCTTTAGATGGAAGCTTGGCCGTAATTAGTTTTGGAGTGTATGTAGCTCCCTGGCCCCGACGGGCATGGGGGAGGGTAACGGCTCCTTTTCGACGTTTTTGGTCTTTTGTTTTTCGGCGTTAATCCCAAACCTAAATATCAGTCCTATGCTTAGTACTTTGTGAACTAGATAAATGAATATTTTGGCCGCGGCAATTTTTGTTCAGATCAAGGCGCGGCGGAGCATCGTAGCCATAGCTACGAAGGCGAGTACGTAACGATGAGCTGGGCAAAAAGAATCCGTCAAAATGTTTAGAAATTTAGTTTACAAAGTACTTATTCTCAACCCAGGAAACCAAAAGATTACGTTCTGCACCGAAAAGTGGGCGGATATGACACCCGTTGAGCAAGGTCGCCATTGTGCGGTGTGTGACCGTTGTGTGGTCGATTTTAGCGAAAAATCGACCTTGGAAGTGCTGCATACCTTGACTTTTTCGAAAGAAAAGATCTGTGGTCACTTTCGTCCCGATCATTTTAGCCTGCCAGAAAAAAAGCCTAAGAAATCAAGGCACCATTTGACCTTAGCCGCTTTATTCCCCATTCTGCTCGGTGGGGCCAATACCCTGCAAGCCCAACAACCCATTGTCACACCCACAGAACAGCACCCGTTTGGGACAAATACACCAATCGCAGACCAACGAGAAGCCAAAAAAGCTCCACATCAAGCCGCCAAAAGTCAATTTAAAGGCTTAGTGCTGGATGAAACGGGGGAGCCAATGATCTTTTGCAGTGTCTCGATAGAAGGGACAAAGACAGGAACAAGTACGGATTTCGATGGTCATTTTACCCTAGACTTAGATTGGGCTAATCTTCCGGATACGATCCGTGTTGGTTTCTATTATGTAGGGTATGAGCCCGTGCAAATAGAGCTAACGGCGACTTCGCCGCGATATCAGACAATCTCTATGCATTCCAATACCATGCTTGAGGAAATAGTAACGATAGGTATAGTTGTGGAGCTTACCTTCTGGCACAAAGTAACGATGCCCTTCCGCCGTTTATGGCGACGCATACGTTGGTAGTATGAACGGTGACCAGTGAAAATAGATTCGCTCTATCCCCGTTTTATTTACTGCTGGTTGTTTCCGCCTTTTCTTTTTTGCCTTCGCCTGCTCACCTCTTTCTGGGCTTTGTATCCTTGTCTTAGCGGTTAGGTGTGACGGCCCACACGGTTTACTCAAAACAAAACGAATTCATATTCTATTTATAAGAAATATTTACTTTGGGTACTAGTACTTTGTAACCTAAGTAAATGAATATTTTGACCGAGG
>JBCDIO010000156.1:0-7165 GCA_038748815.1 Bacteroidota bacterium | reverse complement strand
GGTGAGATCCTAAAGGATCCTTTTGGTCTTGGGTAGCTAAGGATATGCCGCTTTTCCAGAGCAGCCTGTAAAAGCTCTATTCTTGTAGGAGGTGCGACCCGCCTAAGGCGGGTCAGGTATGAGGTTGGATCCTACCGGATCCCTTTACATCTTGCAAAGCTAAAGATCTTCCTTTTTTCCTGAACAAGGTGGGTGCGACCCTGAAGGGTCGGGTATGAGGTGAGATCCTAAAGATCTTTTTTCTTCTTGGGCGGCTAAAGATGGGTAGCCACCCACTGCATACTCATTTTGATCTCTTCGCAGCGCTGCTGGGCGGCAGCACGCTGCTCTGGACTAGGAGCTGATATAGCCAAGTCTTTGCGGTATTGGAGAATATCGTTTTGGCGCTGCTGCAGGGCGGGAATCAAAGCTTTTCGATCTAAGGGGCCGTAGAAGGACAAAAGTTCCTCTACACGCTCTAACTGCTCTTGGTCATCTAAATACGGATCGCCCAAATCCAGAAAAGTCCATAGGAAATAGCCGACATCTTCTACTCTGGCTCCGGGTAAAGCCGTATCAAAATCGATAAGTCCAGTAATGGTTTTCTGGTCTACTATAACATTCCATGGCGCAAAATCGTGGTGGCAAACGGTTTCCATTTCTCCTCGTAAGGGTGACTTAGCCATCAGATCGTGGAAAGAACGCAGGATACGGATGCAAGCCTTCATCTGAGGAAAATTCAAAGGGATAGCACGGGGAACATCTCCGGGCAGAAAAGAAAGAACTTCCCGTCCTTTTGCGTCCTGCCCCAAATAACGCGGAGAGAAAGGAAAAGCCTGGGCCTCAAGATATTGAAGTACGGCTTGAGTAAAGGCCGCATTGGCCGCCGGGCTGCGATGAACCCGATCTCCGATCCGAACTACTGAAGCCGTCATTTCTCCGCCACTCAAAGGAATTTCTGGAAGGGCCATAAAAGGGTGTATTTATAGGCTTAACGGACTTCCATACGGAATAATTCCCCCATTAAGATATGTGCAAGATTTCGCACCAGGATACTAGCGGACCTATTCGTTCCCACACCGAACAATCTAGGTAGCGTTTTTTAGATCTGCTCGTTTCTGTACCGTGGCAATAGCCTCCGTCAAGATCGAATAGATTTTTTGATCGTTTACCGCTACCGGCCAGTCCAAGAAAAAGGCGGTCTCCCAATACCGGATCTTGGCTCGACTGCCCCGCACAATGCGATAAGCATCTTTGATAAAAAGCTCACCGGAGCCGCCTTCTGCATTGGAAGGTAAGGTTAACCACCCAACGATCACATTAAACTTCCAGGGGTAGGTTCCATCGGCATCGGATTCGCGCCGCTCGTCCATTGCTGCCTAGGGGTCAGCCCCCAGATAGTGGGGTTCGACCCTTACCGCCTGGGTTGGCTTTCGGTCGATCCGATCATGGGTTTCGGCTCCGAAATCTTCGTTGGAAATTCGGTAGATGGGTATCTCAAATACCTTATTGATCAATTCTAACTGAAAGGTCTTTTCTACCTGCATACCGTGTGGGGCTTTACTACTTATTTTGGCTCAAGTGATTTCAGCAAGTATAACACTAATCCATCGTCCACAGTAACGAAAGTACCGTAACCTTGCTGCTTCCCTTCGTAAACCAAGCCCCGGCCGTCGGGTACATATCCTCTCCTACTGTACAGGATTTGGGCTGCTCCGTAATCTGCGTACAAGCCAAAGCCAATCCCCGCTTGACTGGAAACCTGGGCAATGCGCCTTTCGGCTTCGTCCATTAACAGGGTGCCAATACCGCGGCGTTGGTATTTTTTCAGCACGTTAAAATCGACGACTTCCGGGATGCCAGCCGCACGAAACGGTGGGTAATCCGATTCCCATTGGATGGTGAGGTAACCAGCAAACTGTCCTTCGTATTCTGCCACAATGATATCGCGTTGACCACTCTCCTGCCACTGCAGGTATTGCTCATATTGGCTGATAGGCTTATTCCAGCCTTGCTCCGCAAAGGCTTGGTGGATGAGGATAGTATCTTGAGCTAAAAGAGGGCGTAGTTGAACTTGAGGCGTCATTCCAATTGGTAGATTACTCAGATTTTAAAATGGAATATTCTGTAGTCCGTTTATCTCCTTTCCGTACCAATAATCCCTGATCTACGGCTCTTTTCAGATCTCGACTTGCGGTGGCCGTGGATAAACTGCGAAACACTTTTCGGTAGTCTTTTCTGGTAAAAGTGGATTTAGTTTGCATGGAAATATAGTAAGCGACCCGGTCTTCTTTGGCCAATTGATTATTCTGACTATCCAATAGTTGGTCTAGTGCTTCGCGTATCGCTTCTAGCATAAAGACGATAAACTTCGTAGAGCTACCAGCTCGATCGCAAGTCTTTAAGACTTCATAGTAGGCATCTTGTCTTTGTTTGATTATGGTCTCAAAAGGTAAGTACTCAAACACTGGATATTCTTGGAGCAAAAGAAGGGTTTGCCAGAAACGCCCCATGCGACCATTACCATCCATAAAGGGATGGATAAATTCGATTTCATAATGCACCACACAGCTTTTGATAAGTACGGGGTCCTCCCCTTTTTCAATATAGGAGAACAGGTCTTGCAGAATGGTGTCTAATCGATCGGCGGGGGGAGCAAGGTGAGCGACTTGGTTCCCTTTGAAAATTCCAACCGCCTGCCTCCTGAAAGAACCAGGTCGTTCTACTAAGCCTTCCATCAAGATGGCGTGAGCCGCTAAAAAGTCTTTTACCGAATTGGGGTTAAAGTCCTTCATTCGATCGTATAAGCGGATGGCGTTCAGTACCTCGAGAATATCCTTTTGCGGCCCTACCACTCTCTTCTGATCAATGATTGCGGTAATCTGCTCCTCATTCAACCGGTTGCCCTCAATTCCTAAGGAAGCTCGCAGAGTCTGCACTCGGTTCTTTTTTCGCAATTCCGGGCTTCGCCGATTTAAGTGCCGCGCCTTAACCTCTCCTAACTGCTCAGAAATAGCAGTTAACAGGCCCAAAATAGGGTAAGTAAGCTCATAAGGCGGTTTCATGATACTATCATTTGATACTAAATAAAGATACAAAAAGCCGTTTGGATTAGCAATTTTATCTAAAAAGCCCTGGGCTTAGATTTATTGATAATAGTCAATGACTTCAGCCGGGATTGCCAGCAGATTTGTACAAAACATATCATATGACACGCAATCACCTTTGGATCTTATGCCTTGTCCTTTTGGCTTCCTCGCCGCTATCGGCCCAAACAACCGATACCCTGGTGCGACCTTGTTTTGTGGGTAGCACTTTTTTTATGGCTGGAAATTTTCTACCCGAACCACCTAGCTATTATCAGCTAAACCTGGGTTACCGCCTAAGCTCTAAGGATGTTCTCTCTGTGGAGATGATCACTTGGATATACCGGGGTCCTCTGGGACGACCTTATGGCCCGGATTATGAGAATCCGTCGTCTAATTTTCCAGGATACGTACGAGCTTTTGGCGCCGGTTTGGCTTACAAACGCTTTCTGTGGAAGCAGTGGTACGGGCAAGTACATGCTACTGCACTTCGACAGCACTACATGGATGAGTCCGGTGAGCGCATCCAACACGGATTTCAGCTATTCAACACCCTACGATTGGGTTATCAGTTTCGGTTTTTTAAGAATCGGTTCTTTCTGGAACCTTCTATTGCCATGACTTTCTGGCCGATCAATACCAATTTACCGGATTCCTTCCAGGTCGAGGAAGACCGTTGGAATACCTTTTTCTTGGGAGAACCCGGATTACACTTCGGTTTTAATTTTTAATCAATTCGCTCGACGCCCTGAAAAGGGCGTCGGCTTCCCTTCTTAAAAAACTGATCGAATGCCTATCAAAACTAAATTGTCCACGCTGTGGATCGTCGTTTTACTGAACATGATCTTTACGGATATATTCTCTATTATTATCACCTTTGAGGACCCAAGTATTATGGACATTCCAGGTGAGGTACGCCAAATGATGGCCATTGCTGCTATTGTCACGAATCTACCCATTAGTATGGTATTCTTATCCCGCTATTTATCTGATACCTGGAGTCGAAGAATGAATATTGGAGTAAGCCTTTTGACCATCCTCTACGTGGTGGGAGGCGCAAGCCCGGCACCCCATTATTGGATTATTGGTGGTATGGAAGTCGCTTTGTTGATCTGGATCGCCGGTAGTGCTTTCACCTGGAAAGTAAACCCTAATGATTGACTTTAGAGGCCAGCCGCTGTCGAATTCGACTTAGCGTTTCGGGTTTGATACCTAGGTAGCTGGCGAGTTGGTATTGAGGTACTCGATTGATGAGCCCCGGGCGTTCGGCTTGCAACTTGAGATAGCGTTGCTCGGGTTTCAATGCGATCAACTCCATGATTTGTTCCTGGTTTTGCCCGATCATTTGTTCTACCCCTTCCCGGCAAAAAGATTCAAACCTAGGGTGCTTCTTATAGAGGGCTTTCTCTTTCTCTGCATTAAGAATGGCAACCGTGGTATCTTCCGCACAGACGAAATTCACTTTCGCCGGTTTTTGACTGCTCAGGCTATTAAAATCTACCGCCGATTGATTCTCCGTATGAAAGGCCATGGTCTTTTCTTCCCCATCCTGCAGTTGGTAGACACGAATACAACCTTCGATCACGTAGTAAGCATTCTGTACCAATTGGCCTTCCCGAATCAGGTAAGTTCCCTTCTTGCAGGTTTTGACGGCAAAACTCTGCTCGATATCTCTTTTTTCTTCCTCGGTCAGCGGAGTCAACTGCTCCATCATTTCAACTAGAATATGGCCCATGATCGGTTATTGAAAGTTTAAACACAAAGAAAACCATTCTAGGAATGATAACCTGATTTTTTGGATAAAGGGGCGGTCAGCGCAGTTAAGTAAGCAATTTATCCCATACTAGGTTTCCGAATTACTACTTACCCTTGTGGGGATCATTTTTCTATTAATGCATTCACTAAGGTGGATTCATTTTGGGTGCGCTAAAACTGTCACACCTATCCATCTTGTTTGTATCAATAGTAATATGAAGAAAATGAGAGAGCAAAATCCGTTTAACGCCACCTTTGATCATCTACGGGATGTGGAATTGGTGGAGGCCGCAGTGGAAGGAAAAAAGGAGGCCCTTACTGAGCTAGTGCAACGCCATAACCCATTCATCTATAACATTGCCTTAAAGATGCTTGGCAGTCCGGTGGATGCTCAAGATGTAACTCAGGATATTCTGATTAAACTGATCACCAGTCTAACCAGTTACGATCACAAAAGGGCGCAATTTCGGACCTGGCTTTACCGCATTGCCGCTAACACCATCATCAATTATAAGAAATCAGCTACCGAAAAGCAGATTGTTTCCTTTGATCAATTCTTTGGATTTATTGATGAAATCCCGAATGATGAATTCGAGGAGGATATACCCATCGCTTGGAGTGAAGAATCAAAAATCAAATGTATGACGGGTATGCTAATGTGTGTACCCCGTCAGGACAGACTACTCTATATCATTGGCGATTTGTTTGGAGTGGATCATATTTTGGGATCAGAGATATTCGAAATATCACCTGCCAATTTCCGCAAAAAATTGAGTCGTATCCGCCATCATCTCCGACAATGGATGCATAATCGCTGCGGCTTGGTTAATAAGGACAACCCTTGCCGTTGTGCCCGAAAAACCAAAGGATTTATCGAAAGAGGTATAGTAGATCCGGATAACTTGTTGTGGAATCAGCAATTCGCCTCTAGGATCTCGGATTACACGGAGCAAAACGTTCAAGATGCACTTCGTAGTTCTGACAAGATCTACTCTAGCCTTTATCAAAAGCACCCCATAAAAAAGAACATCGCCGCTTCCGAAATTATCGATTCCATTTTCTCCGATGGTACGCTGCGAGAGATTCTTGAATTATAAATAACTCCTATTAAAAATTGATACCGAGCTGACTTCTTGAGATTCAAGAAGGTGACACGGGTATTTCCAAAATCTAAGAATCATGCAAAAACTCTGGCTTTCACTGGGCTTTTTCCTAATCGTTTGTACGGTGCATGCACAAAGTCCGCCGATTTCATTTTTACATTCAAATACAAAAGAGATGACCTTTTCTGCCTTGGATCAACCTAACATATCAGCGGCCTTTCCGTTCCAGTCACATTATGCGACGGTTTTAGGAAACCGCATCCATTATATTGATGAAAGTACCACTGCCGGAGAACACACTTTTGTTCTACTGCACGGGAACCCTACATCCAGCTATATATGGCGCAATATCATTCCTTACCTTACTCCCCATGGTCGCGTTATTGCCCCCGATTTAATTGGGATGGGCAAATCGGATAAACCGGATATTGATTACACCTTGCAAGACCATATTGCGCATATGGACGGACTTCTGGCTCAGCTAGAGCTTGACAAGATCATTTTTGTCATTCAGGATTGGGGCTCTGGGATTGGTTTCCACTACGCTCACCGTTTTCCCGATAGGGTCGCGGGTATCGCGTTTTTTGAAGCAATAACCCGTACCATCGAATGGGAAGAGGCTACCTTTTTAGAACGGCTCCTTTTCAGGCGATTTAGGCATCCCAAGAAAGGATATAAAATGATCGTCAAAAACAACTTTTTTATCAAACGCTTTTTACCCCTTATGACCCGCCGGAAATTGACGAAGGAAGAAAAGGCGGCTTACGCTGCTCCCTACCCAACAGAAGCTGATCGAAAAGCAGTGTGGGTGTGGCCTTCCCAAATTGCCATTAGTGGTCAACCCAAGGCGAGCTACGATATCGTCAACGCGTACGAAAAATGGTTACCTACCTCTACTCTACCAAAATTGATGTTTCATGCTGATCCGGGAATGATTATAAAACCCCAAGAAGCTGAAAAAATTAAAGCAATTTGGAAAAACGTATCCACTATTGATCTAGGAAAGGGGAAACACTATTTACAAGAGACTTACCCTCATCAGATTGGCGAAGGAATCTCTACATGGTATACTAATACCTTTGAACGATAAGATTCAAAACGCGCTAGATTTTAAATGGATTTCGAATATTAAGAAGCTGTCTTAAGATGGTTTATTGAAAAGGGAGTATTCCTTCTATTTTCATTCCATTTTGAGATAGCTTCCATTTTCGATTTTTCCTCTTTTCCTTCCCTATCTCAGCC
>JBCDIO010000155.1:0-7177 GCA_038748815.1 Bacteroidota bacterium | reverse complement strand
GTAAATTAGAAAAGCAGCAACCTGTTCAGGTTACTGCTTTTTTAGAATCTAATTTGATTCGGTTCTTAGTCGCGATCAGCACTAATCTCGTACCGGCTGCCATCAATGGTGCCCTCCATTTCTAGATCGTCTCCCTCGACCGTAAAGTCGTAGGTTTCCTTAGTACCATCTACGTAAACTAGATCAACTTCGGAACCGTCATCATTACATTCATATTCCTCAATCGTAGTTGGTAATACACTTCCATCTACCAAAATGAAGGTAATGTTACAGTCACCGCTGTTTTCACCGTATTCTTCGAATTCGATTGTCATAGCGGAGATTAAAAAGCCGATTAATTCAACACCATCTTCGGTGTAGGAAGTTACTTCCCAAGTTCCTTCCAAAGCGTTGAGGGTACGATTTTTAGCACAAGAGCTGACTGACAATAAAATTACAGCAGCCAGTAAGATCTGCACAAAGTTAAACTTGCTACTCATTGTTGTGCGTGGTTTAGATGGGTTAAAACAAAATAGCGACCGTCTTCACGGTACTGTAAAGATGAATAATTCTATTAACAATTCAGATCAAACTTTCCATCCAATTCCATAAAGAGGATCATTTTTATCTGGATTGAACTTGGGTTATCAAGCCTCCACGGCGCAAAATTTCGCGAACTAGCTTTTGACGATTCCCAATTTGGCTGACGTCTTCTATATTTATATTAAGGGCAAATAGAAAGCGTTGATCGACGGTTTCTATCCAACCCACGTACCACCCCAGATCTGGCTCAGGAATAGTGGCCCATCCCGTTTTAGCGTATAACTTATAGGTTTCCGTTTCTTCTTCCAGAAAAATGGGAAGTGCCTTTTGCACGATACCCGGTTTTAGTGGTAGATTCCCCGCAATCATCCGCTGCAAGAACTGCACTTGATCAATGGCCGAGATGCGCAATCCACCGCTCAGCCAGAACTGATCGATTCCTCCGGAGATATCCGAATTTCCGTAGCCCAGATAATCGACCCGCAGCTGCATTTCTTCTTCTCCTACCCTACGGGCTAAATCTTGGTATACCCACACCACGGAGTTCCGAAAAGCCGAAGAAAGCGTCTGGTCTCGATTCCAAGCTTCAATGGTTCGTTCGGTACCATCCCAAGTAAAGGTTTCCGTTTCATTGGTCACTCCCGTTTCCAGTGCAATGAGTGTATTTGGAATCTTAAAGGTAGAGGCCGGTAAGAATTCTTCCCGGGCCCGTTCGGGGTTATGGATATACCGTTGACCAGAGTTGGCGTCCAATAGTACGATGGTTCCATTAACTCCAGATTCTTCAAATACAGCGGATAGTAATTCTTCGCTAAAGGAAGTGGCCCCAGAGGAGGAGGAGGATGCTTCTTTCTCTCCATTGGACTGACAGGAAAATAAGCTTCCCAGCAAAAAGAGAAGTACAATTCGTTTGATTGCTTGCATAGAGGTTGGTTTCGATTTCCGATACGAAGGTAGTTTATTACAACCTAGGTTTTATCGGACTCCCTTTTGTTAAAATAAAACCAGGGCCGGTAAAAAGATTTGACAAAAGCCCGATCCGTCAATTTGGTTTCCAGATTTTGGCGTTTGCCCAACCAATAGATCATCGGTTCCAACCAGCGAACCTGCCGATGGAAATAGGTAACCAAACGAGATAGGCGCATTTCATCCCGAAGAGTGGATCGCACGGACTCTTCGTAGGGAGCGAGCGCTTTTTGAGAGAAGGCTTGCTTTTGCATCGCCAAGAGGGCCATTTGGGCAGCTTCGCGACCCATAGTCATGGCGTGTCCAACTCCGTAGCCCGTTATAGGGTTAACGGACCCGACCGCGGCGCCTGCTCTAAGAAGGTGATCTTCTGCGTAGGGTAAGCGTTTACCAAGCTGTAAAAAAGTGCCTTTCAGCGATTGTTCCGGCTGGGCCTGCGTAAAACGTTCAGCTAGGGCGGGGTTTTCTTGGAGTAAGGCCTCTAACAAGCGCTGAAAGCTTCCTTTGAATTGTCTAAATTCCTTTTTGGTTACCCCAATTTCTACGTTTACCCGGTTGCGGGGCAAAGGGCAGAGAATGAGACACGCTTGTAAGGGCTTACGGAAGAAAAAGACCTCTACTTCCCGGGCTTCGGGCAGACTCAAATCCTTAAAGTAAGCTCGGGCAAAGAGCAGGCCCTCCCCTTCTGGCATAGCCGACAATTTGGCTTGCGCCCCCGTGGCCAGAATGACGAGGGGTGTTTCCAGGGTGCTGCCATCAGGTAGTATAATTTCCTTACCATCTGCGGTGGATCGAATACCTTGCACCGTAATACCGGAGCGAAAATCACAAGAGGTGTGGGATTGGGCTTTCTCCACTAAAAAAGCATCCAGTTCTTTCCGGGCTCCCTGCAAACGGGGCGTTCGTACGGTGGGAAATTGCACCCGTAACCGTTGATTTTTACTATTAGTCAACGAATAGGCCCAAGATCGGTGTAAAATTTGTTGCTCCAATAATTCGGGTAGCCAGGTCGGATCCAAGTCATTCAAAATATGACTCACTTTGCCATCGTAGGATTCGCCACATACTTTTTCCCGAGGAAAGGTCGCTCGATCCAAAAGAATATGGGGCTGTTTAGATTTAGAAAGGTATAGGGAAGCAATGGCCCCGGCCGGGCCGGCACCAATGATGATTGGTATCTTACTTTTTAAATTGGTGATTGTTGACATTTACTGCCCTGTCCGTTTTTTCCCTTCTGCACTCATAGCGCGCAGGCTTTTACGTTTCATGGTCTTGATAAAGCGCGCTTCCCGAAATCGTAAGGCAGACCAATCCGTGTCAATGGCTATCTGCCGGACTCCTTCAAAGCCTAGGTCTCCGATCGCCTGCCAACTCATGTCCCGCGAGAGATCGGTTTTATAGGTTTTGGAAGATTTCTTAGGGTAAGCAAGCCACAACAGGCAATCGTCCTCCAGACGACCCGCAACAAGCTTAGCAACCTGTGCCAAGTCCGTTTGCCGGTATAGGAATGCCAGCACAAAAGCATATTTCTGTTCGGCGGACGGTTCGGTGTGAAAGGTCGTCTGCGTTTTCATATCTTCCAGAATAGACTGGAAGGATTCAGGTGCTTGTAATAATAAGATGGGCTTTTGCCCTTTGAAATTCATTTTTTGAAATACCGGATGCATCTAACGATGTTTTTCTGAAAGCTCCTGTAAGCGGGCTCGTTCTCTTTTAGATAGCGATTTAATGCCCTGCGCTTTAATTTTATCTAGAAGGGTATTTAGCTCTTCCTCCGTAGTGTACTCAGCCACCTCGACCTTTCCTCGACTAAAAAAGTTGGGTCCCCAATACGAACGCAGCAATAATACTTCTGGGAAACGGTAGATCCAATATAAAAATAATACCGTTGGTACTAGAATGGCAACCACAATTCCCCAATTGGTCCAAGCTACTTCGGGTTCAAACAGGCAATATACGATCACTCCGGTGAGGGCTCCACCAAGATGCGCCTCGTGCCCAATATTATCTTCTTGGGCTTTAATACCGAGTATCGAGATGAGAATAAAGGCCAATCCAAAAATCCAAGCGGGTATTTCTAGGGGAAGCAAAAAGAAGGAGATATAACCACCGGGATCCAAAATCACGTAAGCCAAAACAACTCCACTAATTGCTCCAGAGGCTCCCACGGCTCGGTATTCAGTATGGTCTTGATGAACCGCTAGAGCTAGTAGATTTCCCCCGATTAAGCTTAAAAAGTAGAGTAAACCAAATTGCCAGTAACCGAAAAGAAGCTCAATGGATTCTCCGAAAGATACCAAAGCCACTAAGTTAAAGCCCAGATGCCACCAGTTAGCGTGCAGAAAACCGGAACTAAGCATCCGCCGGTATTGGTGGTGGTGTAGAATACCACCAATCCAGAAAAGGTTATCTTCAAAAAACGACTCGTCGCGAAATCCTTTATAGCTCGTGTAGGCAATAAGAAAAGCCAGAAGGGTACTAAAAACTCCGAATGTTTCCATGGATGACGCGTTAGAAATTGGATGGGATTGATACGCTATGTAAAAGCGATTTTCAATATACTATTACAACGCAAAAAATGCCCCCTATGGTTCAACAAAATGCGGCATTGAAGACTCCTTTTTGGCCTAATTTTGGGCATAAACACCACCGAATTACAACAATAAAAAACCAGGTATCGATCTAACTTGCCGAAAGATCGAATACCTGGTTCGTGAAGTTTGCTAAAGCTATTACTATGAATGTATGTTAAGTGCCCTTAGGCAAAGCGGTTAATTCTCTTGTGGTTGTAAAGCAGCTACGGGTTCATCTGCTACTGGTACAGAAGGAGCTGTCGGTGCAGGCTGATCCCTTTGCTCTTGGCTCGCAACTGGCTCCGTAGCTGGCGTTTCTCCCGGTTCAGTGGGGGGACTCCCTGGCCAGATGATGTTGGGGCAGCTCAGTGCTGCTTGTACATTAGCCGATGCTTTTGGGAATTTTGCCTCCCGATAGGCCACCAAGGACTCATCTTTATTCAACTTTTGCGTAAATAAGCCAAATACGGGTAAAGCCGTATTAGCACCCTGGCCCAAACGTAAATTGCGGAAGCGCACGGCCGGCGATTCTGCCCCTACCCAAACGCCGGCTACCAGCTTGGAATTGTAGCCAATAAACCAACCGTCGGAGTGGTTCTGGCTAGTTCCCGTTTTGCCAGCTAGCTCATTCTCCAATTTATACTTCCAACGTAAGCGTTGTCCAGTTCCTCGATTCACTGCCGTTTTCAACATCGCCGTGATCATATCCGCTTCATCCTCTTGTAAGACCCGCTTTCCGTTACTCTTCTGCTCGGTAAAGTCTACTAGGACCTGACCATCCGCCGTTTCAATCCGGTCAATGTAATGCACATTAGGGCGCACACCCCGACCTGCAAAGGTTCCATAAACGGTTACCATATCAAGTAAAGAAGCTTCTACCGCACCTAAAGCAATGGCAGGGACGCCTAAGACTGGACCAGAGATACCCATGTCCATAGCTAGTTTGGCGATGTCTTTGGGGCCTCCACGCATGGCCATGCTTACGGAAATCGTATTCACCGAATTGATCAGACCACCTTCCATAGAATAGGATCCACCGTATTTGTTATCCGCGTTTTTCGGAGTCCAGTAATTGTATCTCGGATAAGATCGTAGATAATTTCCCGTATAGCTGCAGGGAGCAATCCCCTTTTGAATTGCGTTCGTATACACCAATGGCTTAAACGTAGACCCAACTTGGCGACGAGACTTTACGTGATCGTACTGGAAGTATTCGTGATCAATTCCCCCTACCCAGGCTTTGACAGCTCCCGTTTCGGGATCGATTGCTAAGAACCCGGCATTTAAAAATCCAAGATAGTATTTGATAGAGTCCATTGGACTCATCTTGGTTTTCCGCTGGCAGCCATCCCAATCAAAAACCGTCATGGATACTGGCTTTTCAAAAACGGAATCAATCTGACAATCATTGAAACCCATACTGATCATAGAGCGGTAACGAACAGAATTTTCGACAGCTAGTAAAAGGATCGTATCGTTCTCCCAGGGATCGGCCCCTTCGAGGTGGTTAACGAAGTCTTTCTGCAATTGGTTAAGGTGTTCTTGAACGGCCTCCTCCGCGTATTGCTGTAAGCGACCATCTAGTGTCGTGAAAATCTTCAAACCATCGGTATACAAATTGTAGGCCATTCCGTTAGGCTTTCGCAAATCTTTTAAGGCATCCCGCAACTCAATACGCAAATGTTCCCGGAAGTAAGTCGCCATACCCGCGTTGTGGTGGATAGGTGAATACTTCAATTGCAGAGGGAGGCCCTGTAAGGAATCCTTTTCTGCTTCCGTCAAATATCCATAGCGGCTCATTTGTCCAAGCACCAGGTTTCGACGGGTGGTCGAGCGTTCTGGCCGAGTCACCGGATTGTAGGTAGAGGTTGCTTTCAACATAGCTACCAATACAGCGGCCTGTTCTGGCTTCAACTGCCCCGGTGTAGTCGAAAAGAAACGACGCGAAGCCACCTGAATACCGTAGGTGTTTTCACTAAATGGAACCGTGTTTAGATATAGCTCCAGAATCTCTTCTTTCGTGTATAAATTTTCCAAGCGCATGGCGATGATCACTTCCTTAAGTTTGTTAATTACTAAAGAAGCGTATTCGTAGTCCTGCCGTGGATATAGGTTTTTAGCCAGCTGCTGACTGATGGTACTACCCCCACCACTAGCGGCATTATCCATCAAAATGGTTTTAAAGAATACCCGTCCCCAAGAGCGAAAATCCACACCGGCGTGTGAAAAGAAACGAGCATCTTCGGTGGCTACTAAGGCATTGATAAAATGTGGGGAAATATCCGTGTATTCTACGGTCGCTCGGTTTTCTAAGTAATAGCGACCTAGTAGGGAGCCATCGTTGGCAAATACTTCTGAGCCCAGTTGGTGGTTGACACGCACCAAATCACGTTGGGTAGGAACCTTGCCAAAGGCACCCATGGAAATACTTACTACAAACAGGGAAATCAAAAGGAAGATAAGCAGGCCAAGCCCCATCCCGATCTTGAACAAAAGATAGGTGTAGGGATAATTGGTAGTGAAATTTCTCCAACTAGTCTGCCACTCGTGCACACGGGCCCGCCATTCGAAAAGTGGCAGGGTAACGGTTTGGGATTTAAATACTCTCATGGGACAACAGGATATTTATCAATAAGGACTCAAAGACTGACATGGTCACCTCCTTGAGCCAATTATTATTGGGCATAGTTATGACCCGGTCTGTAGGCTACAGTTACAGACCTTAACTAAACTTTAAGTCGTCAAAAACTGGAATTCGTTAGTGCTAGTGCTGGTGCAGGTAGTGGATTTCTCTAGTCGTGTTCTATCCTATTTCTCAAGTCTTAACGGATTGTTGATCCGATCTATTGGTATAACCAATCTTTTTCCTTTACAATTCCCAAATTCAGGATTTATTTTCAACGATGTTGAAATATTTTTTCATATGTCAGGTTCCTTACAGGACCCGTTGGCCAAAGCAAATAGCTTTCCTTTTTTATTGGTATTCAGGCACATATCCATTTCACTTTAGGAAGATATACGACAATTTTACTAGTCTTGTTGATGGGGGCTCAAGGGGAAAAGAGGGTGAGAGAGAGAGAGAGAGAGAGAGAGAGAGACAACCATGCGAGGACATC
>JBCDIO010000154.1:0-7178 GCA_038748815.1 Bacteroidota bacterium | reverse complement strand
GCAGCCAATTTTTTTCGAATAGAAGGACTTGCACAACCCCCTGGCGAACATTGATAAATAACTGAAACCCTTTGCGGGTAGATGCGATATTCGCGCAAGCTTCGATGAGTCCAGCTTGCTGATGATAAACTTTAGCGTTGGGAAAACTCGTTTTGAGCCACTTGGACCAAGCTTCCGGTATCAGGTATATCAACTGTGATTCAATACTCTCCAAGGGGGCATTCCGCAAATCATCGCCCACCTGAATAGAGGATAATTGCTCCAAATAGGCCGCTTGTTCCTCCCGATTAAACAAGCGTTCAGGTACTAGGGAAAATACGGGATGAACGATCCCAATTTTGGTGTTTAAATAAGAGGCTCCAAGCAAAGGATCATTCTGAAAAAAATGCTGAAACGCAGGAATGGTTGGCTCAGCGGGTGCATCTAGTAAATACTTTTTTAGGACCAGGAGCTCTTGCTGGCTATCGACAACCGCATACGACAAACTGTCCACCCCAATCAGGATGGACAGTTCGTATTGTTTTGCGGACTTGAGAGAAAATTTATCCTCAATAATTTCTTCTACTATCTTTCCCAATTTCCAGCTAAGTTAGGTTTATTCATATCACCGAACTTGATGTAGCTATTGGGATCGTAGGAGTTATCGTACTTGGCATACTTAATATCGGCGTAAGGCCCCATAAAGTTCGAACGCTTCGTTCCTACTTGGCAAACGCTCACCAAGGTCTTCTGATAAGTCAAAGTATCAGCCGCAATTTCGAAGACTTCCCCATTGGTAAATGGCACGTACCGAAGAGAATCAAGATTAATTCCTAGGGTGCGGATAGAGTCAATTGCTGGCTTATAGATCGTATCGTAAATAATCGCTTGGGTATTAGTTGGATCATCTGGGTCACCAAATACCTGGATAATTTTGAATTTTCCGTTGGTCAACACTTCTGCAAGGGTATCGAAATTGGGAGCGAACTGGTCCGTAATCCCCCGATATGCCTCCTGAGCAGTGCGGATATCTTGTAGTTTGCTGATCACTACTAGTTCCCGGCGATCCTTTTCATTTTTGAAAGCGATCGGTTCTTTAATACTACTGTAAAGAACCCAAACCAGGAAAATCGTTAGTGCGATCAAAATTAAGTTGATGGCCAATCTCATTTGTTTCGATTTGTTTGATGCAATGATAAGAATTTTATGGCAAATGGCTATTGGCTTAGGGCCACAAAACCCGGATGGATCATCCGCCTACCACACAGGTAGACCCATCCTTTATGAAGGATGTAAAAAACCAATAAAAAGTTGGATTACCAAAAAAAATCTTAGGTATCTGAAGAGGTGTAGCCCCTTCCATTGCGAGGTATTCGATTACAAAGAGAAGATTTCTTTACCGCGCGGTGACAGGGCCGCCCACTTTCAAGGTCCCATTATACCGAGCCCCTTCCTCTACTTGAATTCCTTTGGCCGAAAGATTACCATTGATCAAAGCGGTCGATTTTAAGGTTAGCGTCTCTTTCACGAGAATCTCCCCTTCTATCGTGCCCATAATAACTGCGTGTTGATCCTCTACAGTGCCCTCAATTTTCCCCGTTTCGCCCAGAACCAACCGTTTGGAGCATTTTACATCCCCTTTGACAGATCCATCTAGCCGAACATCCTGATCAGCTTGGAAGGACCCCTCAATGGCCGTATCTTTCGAAACTACACAAGTGAGTTGGTTGTTAGAGGTAGATTGATTGGAGGAAACAACTTGTTTGTTCTCCCGGGAAGCGGTACGATTTTTGGAAACAGCCATGATCGAAACTTTATATCGTTTGAAATAGGATTTTCAACAACTACGGGGGATTGGTGCTTATTCTAAAACAGCCGCCACAATAAACAACAGTTTCTGGCGGAAAAATGTGCGGACGAAACGAACGAAGGGTTTCTTTGATTAAGGTAAGTATTGGAATGAAACCAACCAAGAAAAGTCAAAAAATGGGTGGTATATTCGTTTTTTTACTTACCCCCTCAAATTGGGAAAAAAGTGCAAATTCACCGACTGTTGGACCCTCTTTCGTCGGCTGCCTGCTAAAATGAAAGCCGGTTTAGACTGGATATAGAATGAACAAAAAATACACGATACTAGCCATAGAATCTTCCTGTGATGATACGGGTGCCTCGGTTATTCAGAACGGACGAGTCCTCAGCAATATTATTGCTAACCAAGCGGTGCATAAAGAATACGGTGGCGTAGTTCCCGAGATGGCTTCCCGGGCCCACCAAGAACAGATCGTTCCAGTAATCCACCAAGCATTACAAAGGGCAAATATTCCATTAGAGGAGCTAAATGGTATTGCTTTCACCCGCGGACCAGGAC
The DNA here is from genome assembly GCA_038748815.1 of Bacteroidota bacterium. GTDB lineage: Bacteria > Bacteroidota > Bacteroidia > Chitinophagales > Saprospiraceae > JBCDIO01. Next base: position 4,831 of record JBCDIO010000154.1, on the reverse strand, counting down.
TGATTGGCTCCCTCATTGTTGGAGTTTCGTTTGCCAAAGCACTCGCCCTGGCTCGCAATATTCCCTTAATTGAAGTCCACCACATGCAAGCCCACGTACTTGCTCATTTTGCCGAAGCACCCCACCCGGAACTTCCTTTCCTTTGCCTGACCGTGTCTGGAGGGCATACTCAGATCGTACGGGTACGCAGTCCCTTGGATATGGAGGTACTGGGCAGCACGTTGGACGATGCTGCAGGGGAAGCGTTCGACAAAACCGGTAAAATATTAGGTCTGGACTACCCGGCGGGCCCTGTTATTGACCGCTTAGCCCGAGAGGGAGAGCCCCGGTTTAGTTTCTCTAAACCCCGAATTGAAGGGCTCAACTTCAGTTTCAGCGGCCTGAAAACCGGTATCTTGTACTTCCTACAGGCAGAGATGAAAAAAGACCCCAACTTTATTCAGGATAACCTGGCGGACATCTGTGCATCGGTCCAACAAACGATCGTAGATATCCTGCTGGCTAAACTAAAACGCGCCGCTAAAGAAACCGGGATTCGCCATTTAGCGATCGCGGGAGGTGTTTCCGCTAATTCTGGCTTACGAAAAGGCTTACAAGCACTGGGGGAAAAACACGGTTGGGAAACCTATATTCCCAAATTTGAATACTGCACGGATAACGCCGCCATGATCGGAATTGCCGGCTATTATAAATTCTTAGAAGGTGCTTTTGCCGAGCACGACGTAGCCGCCGCCGCCCGTTGGGATTTCAAAGAAGGATAGATAAAAAAAGAGCGGGCAGGCCCGCTCCTTATTGAATCCCTTTAAGACTATTACTATGTAAGTAACTGATGTTCCCTAGAAGGAATCGATCAGTTTCTGTTTCATTTGTTGGAACTCCTCTTCGGAGATCACTCCAGCCGCTTTCAATTCACCTAGCTTAGATAATTGGTCAATTACATCTTGCGGCATGGTCGGTGTGGGGGCTGCTGGCTTTTGTTCCGGAGCAGCTGTTTGTACCACTTCTTCTACACTACCCCCTTTTTCAGCTTCTTTCTCCTCGGCTTCCATTTCCTGCTTCCACTCGGTAACCACTTTCTTACCTTTTTCAAATTTCTCTTTATACATCTTACGTAGCCGACCTGGGTCAAAGTCTAAGATAGTTCCTCCGGAAGAAAAGTGTTTCTTGAATACTTCCCCTAAAGCGTAGGTAGAGGCACCCGCAAAAATGGAAACGGTGACACCACCTAATAAAGAGCCGATTCCCGGAATCAACTTAATCAAACTACCGGCCCCTACCCTAGCCAGGGTCGAACTGGTTAACGAGGTGACAATGGCTTTTCCTTGGGTTTCGGAGAAATCGAGATCGTAGACCCGGCAAAGCTGGCGGATCATATCTAATTGAAGGGCACTTACTGCAAAAATATCAGCGACCAAGACCGGAATTAATCCGGCTCCCATCGACCAAACAACGTGGTTGCGAATAACCGTATCCGCGTGTTTGGTGCGGTCGTTTTGTTCCGTACTCATAATACTCTTTTTTAACTGCCGAACGGCTTTACCGGCCAGCTTCTTTCCTGTTTTTTTTAACATAATACATTCAAGTAATACGGTCCTAAATTGCTCTATTTACCTAAAAGGTCCCCGATTTTATCGACCATGGGCCTCGAAAAAAGGATGTACGGGCTAATCAACCCGCAAACGGATACCCTCGGAGTGACTGGTAAATTCTGGCGCATACATGCACTGGATGGTCGTAACACCATTCGAGAAATCACCAGACAAATTTACTCGTAAGGGATATTCGAAGACGTGCGTACCCTTCGGCAAATAGCCAAAGAAGAAGTCCGTAGAGGCATCCTTAGTGCTCTCATAATAACCTAGCCCTCCTTGCCATTTGTAAGAGCTGAGGACATTGATCGGCTCAAAGCCACTAGCCCGCATGTCCTTCATATGTACGTATTCCATGGCTCGGTCAACGCGCAATTCGATTCGTACTTTTAGTTTATCTCCCGGTTTTAAGGTAGCCTGATCAGCTAACTCCGTAAGGCGTTCTCCCCCGGGACTATTTTCTACCAAAAAGACTTGTTTCTTCAAGGTCAATGGCGTCTCTTCAAAGGTTTCGATCTTATCTAGATCCTCAAAGTACTGCCAGTAGAGTCCTCCCCAGGCTACGCCTTTATTCGGATTTTTCACCGTCACTTGAGCCATTTCGGGCCTTACTTCTGATCCGTCAAAACGGACCTTAAAGTATCCGGTTCCAGCCTCTCCTCCGGCTTGCGCCTGTACGATTTTGGCTTGCCACTGACTGGTGATTTCGTTCTGCTGAGTACCTAGGGTAATATCTACGGGAGCAGACTCTAGCAACCAGTTATCGCCATTGCTTAATAAGGCATATACCGCCGATGCCGTTGCTTTGGTCGTCCGCCAGTGTTGGGTTTGCTTATTCTTCAACAACCAAATCTTCATGCCTTCCACCATATCGGCGTCTTGCGCTACTTCGGCAAAGAGTTCGATCAGTAAAGATTGTGTTTCAATAGGGTGTTGGTACCAGAAAAAGCCACTGCCATATTTCCAATAGATGCCTAGTTCCTCGTTGTTCAAAGCTCGTTCTTTCAGAGAGGCGGTGATCTTAGTCGGCGTTTCCAAACGCTTCATCCGGTGCAAGGCTAGTCCCAACATACCTTGCCCGTAGTAGCCTTTCTGCAACCAGTGCTCGTCCGCTTGCCCCAGATAATAATCTACCGCTTTTTGCGTGGCGGCATTGAGAGCTAGAAAAGTAGTTGGTAGCTCTGCACTTCCTCCAGCTTGACTAGCTTGCGCCTGTTTTTCCTGCAAGAAGAAACTACGGGCATAGAGATAATGGACCACCATGTAATCCAGATTATCATCATCCCATTTACGGAAGCCTTTACGCACCTGACGAGCTAAGTCTTCGTAGTGCTCCACCAATTTCTGATCAATGTATTGAACGGCCTCTTTGGTCATTCGCCAGGCATTGGCATTATCACGGATATCGGAGACACCCAATTGGTTCAAATGCCCCAAACCTTCAACAATGTATTGGCTGATATACCAGTTGTCTCTTCCTCCGGGGAACCAGGGGAATCCACCGTTACCCAACTGGCGATCGGATAGTTTATCGAGTGCAATTTGTTGCTCCCGGGCCATGCGGTTCAGATCAAAAAGTAGTCCGATGTTCCGTTTTTGGGCCGCTTCGCTTTGAGCGTTTAAAACCCAAGGGGTTTCGGTTAGCAAAGCACTTTTAAGTTCTTCGTTCTTGCTCAGGTTACTTTCCAGAGCGGGTGTACCCTTCCAAGCCTCAAAGACCGATTTGATCCGTGGATGCGCATTGGCTACCGAAGTTGCCAAGGAATTTGCGTAATAGCGGCTGAAGATTTGCTCGCTACATTCGTAGGGGTATTCCATCAAATAAGGTAAGGCCTGCACGGCGTACCAAGCCGGATTAGAGGTAAACTCTAAGGTAATGGCCTCGTGACTTAGGGTCTTAGAGGTATTGTTGGCCATCGACTGCAACGTGAAGGTCTTTTCGGATGCTCCCCGCACCGGTAAGGGTAAAGCCTCGGTCACCAACATTCGATTGGTTAGGACCGGAGCCGCAGCTCGCTCAGCGTCCGTTAAGCGTCCGGCCGACGCGTACACGGTGTGTTGGATCACGGGTACATTCTGCACATCGGGCACATTGAAGGGCCATTTCACCACTACCGATGCTCCGGCCGCTAATTCAATGACTTGCCGCGCATTTTCTTTCTGAGCCAGAATAGCTTCACCGTTTAATGGATTTTCTAATTCTAACCAAGCCTCTCCACTGAGTGCCTCTTCACTAAGGTTGACCACTTTAGACGTGAAGACGATCTCATCACGCTCCCGGTAGAAACGGGGAGGATTTGGAATCACCATCAAGTCTTTCTGGGTGATTACTTCTTTGGTATCGATTACGGTCTGTAGTTCCTCGGTTAAGCCAAATATCAGGAATTTCCAACGGGTGAGCGCCTCGTTCATTTTGAACTGGATACGTACATTCCCTTCGGCATCCGTTTTTAGGTCCGGAAAGAAAAAGACCGTCTCGTTCAGGTTTTCCCGTACGGCGGGACCAGCGGGCTTTCCTTCTTCGCCACTACTTGGGTCTTCACTTGGAGCTTCTCCCGGCGGTGGTGGTGGCGGTGGAGGTGGAGCTAAATTTCCTTGCGTGTAGGTTTGCGGAGCGGCCATGTCCGCTTCTGGAGCTCCCCCAGCCATTAGGGGAGCTGCTTCGGTTTTGGCCCGTTTGTTGGATCTGGAAGAGCGGACACTAACTCCAGACACTACCGTTTCTAAGAGGACTTGCCCTCCGTAATACCCATAGCCATTAAAGCCAAAGTCCAAAAACTGCGGGTACTGCAAAGCATCCACATTGACGTAAGAAGCATATCGATTTTGTAGGACCCGCCCCGTGACCGAGGCAAACCCTTTCGTGCTAAGGGTTTGGGTCGTGGAAGACCGACTCGGAAACTCCCGGAAAGACCAGCTATGCTTCGCAAATTGATCAAGGCTGGCATCGTACATACTAGCCAATAATTCTGCCGCTACCAGATCTCCTTTGGGGCCTTTGATCTTAATCTCCCAGGTTTCTTCCTGACCGGGTTCTAGCTTATCCCGGAAGCTTAGGTACTCAATGTCTAAATCTTTATTATCCCAGGGCACCATAATCCGGCCCCGTTCGTAGGTAGCTCGATTGAGCCCTGCGTAAGCAAATTGGAAAGCAAATCCACCTCGATCCGCTTCTAACACCTTACGATCTACGACTAATTTTTTGCCAGGTTTTACCCACTGCTGCAAAAGGACCTCCTCTC
>JBCDIO010000153.1:0-7216 GCA_038748815.1 Bacteroidota bacterium | reverse complement strand
CTTCAACTTGGAAGCAAGGGTTTTCTGCAAATGCAAGGTAAGCCCCCGACTCTTGTACCGGAAGTACTTCTAATTCGGGTGCATCAAGCCAACCAACTTGGCTGGCGTTTTCCGCAGTAGCAACCAGGGTAATGGTATCCCCCTCGCAGAAAGTTTCTTCCGGGTTGCTTAAAGTCAGTAGGGGAGGCTCGTCAAGAAGCTCAATACTAATCTCAGCGGTGGTTTCTTCTCCACAAGCATTTTGAATAGTGACAGTGTATAGCCCTGGCTCTTCAATCGTGATTGATAGTTCATTATTGGTGCCGGTGCTCCATAGGATATCCGCCGCCCCGTTAATATTTGTTACCAAAGATAAGTCCACACTTTGGCCAGCACAAAGGACAGGTGAAGAAGCTATGACCTCGACCTCAACCGCAGGGGTTGGTGCTATAGTGACTTCAACGAAAAGTTGGCTGCAATCGTTGAACACATCAACGCCATAGGTGCCCGGTTCCGTTACGGCAATTGTTTGGGTCGTTTCCCCCGTAGACCAACTGTAGTTGGCATTGGGGTTGCGGGCATCCAATATAATGGTGTCCCCTGGACACAGAGTCGTCAGGGTTGGATTGACCAACGTTGGTGGCAACAGGATCGTCTCCGCAGCAAATAAATGATCGGTAAAATTGGGTAAGCCAAACGCTGGGAAATACGGTTGTTCGTAGGTGAACAAAGGGCCCTCTAACACTGGATTTACGCCATTAATATCCCGGATTCGGTAAACCTCGGTATTCATAAACGATTCGGAGGACAGAAAGTATATACTAGAATCTAGGGCCAGCTGAAAGGCACCCGGTAAGGGGAAAGGGCTAGAGATGGTTCCTACAAGGGTTTCAGAAGCAGCGATATTCGGGGCTTCCAGATCGTACTGTACAATTTCACCAAGGCCCTGGCCGGAAGCATAGAGATACTGGCTATTGGTAGAAAAACTGGCACCGTAGTTTACATCGTTGAGTGTTTGGGCGTTGCTTATCACTCCGGTAGAGGCATCAAAATCGTACACGTAGCCCGGTGCGAACATTTTGGTTCGATCGGGTGATACCTTGAAGTTTCCTCCGTTGAAAAGCATGGGATTAGCAGGCTGGTAAAAGGAGGTATCCACCACTCCTTCTTCTGTCACTAAGAAAACGCCAAACTGACTGACATCGTTTGCCCCTATGATCACCCAATAGTCCTCATCGTTATCGTGTAGGCAAGCGGTGAGGGCTTCGTAGGCTGGCACATAAACCCGCTGATCGGCTACGGTTACTTCGCCCAAACCACCGTTGAGATCCATATCGATTTCAAAGTACGATAATCCCCGACCCAAAGGTTGACTTTGCACTGCTCCGTCCACGTCGTATTCCACCTGTTCCATGGTGAATAAATAATAGACATTATTATTTCCGGGCTTTTTGAAGATAATAGAGGACTGGGAAGAGCTCCAACCACCTCCTTCCATTCCTTCCATATCGTACATGACTTCATTATTTGCGTTCCAGATCTTTCCAGAATCGAAGTCGCCCGATAGGGCTCCACCGCCGTTGGTATAGAATAGCAAGTTACCTTCACAATCGGAGATACTTGCGCATCCTTCACGGGTGAAGATTTCACTATCCGTAATCTCAATGGGTTGGCCACTCGTAAAGTCGAATCCTAGGGCCAAGCCATAGTGCCAGTTAGCCGTTTCTAGTTGGCCCCATGTGATCAAAGGGGGCAGGCAAAATATAAAAAGTAGAAAACGCATAGCAATGGAGATTTGACATCTGTCAAACTTCGGAAAAGGGTTTCAGTTTAGTCGCTTTTAGGCAAAGCGGTTTAATTCGTTGAATAATTATGGTCAGAAACCTCTCTTTGGGGAGGTTATCGGATTAGATTGACTTCTCCATTGATCTTTACGTCAGTCACTTGGTCAGTTGCGAAATCAACTTCCAAGATAAACGCGTAAACGTCCATGGGTTGAGGAACACCTTGAAAGGTTCCGTCCCAGGCTTGGTCTACCTGATTGGTCCGAAATACTTCTTGTCCCCAGCGATTGTAAATAGTGAGGGCATACTGAGCTACCTCACAGTTGACGAGTGGTGTGAAATGATCGTTTAGATTATCCTGGTTGGGCGTGAAAATATTTGGCACCTCTAGGCAGTTGGTACAGGGGCGCGTTTCTACTTCTATCGATTCTTCTACTTGAAAGCAGGCATTTTCGGCAAAAGCTACATAGGCTCCCGGCTCCTGCACAGAAATTTCTGCTTGTTCTACGTTGTCTAGCCAACCGATCAGACTAGCATTTTCTGCAGTGGCTACTAGGGTAATCGTATCGCCTTCGCAGAATGGCTCTTGTGGACCGCTTAAGGTGAGGGTTGGGGCTTGATCAATAAGCTCAATATTGATTTCGGCGGTGGATTCTTCCCCGCAAGCATTTTCCACCGTAGCGGTATAAAGGCCTGGCTCTTGGATTACGATGGCTAGTTCGTTATTTACTCCGGTGCTCCAAAATATGTCGGCTGCTCCGTTAATATTGGTCACTAGAGAAAGAGTAGTACTTTGGTCTGGACAAAGGGTGGCTTGGGAGGCTACAATGGCAGCTTCGGGAAGAGGGGCCGTTTCAACGGTGACCTCGGCAAACACTTGGGTACAATCATTGGAAATATCGACGCTATAGATACCCGGTTCCGTTACCGCGATGGTTTGAGTTGTTTCTCCCGTAGACCACGAAAAATTGGCGTTGGGATTGAGAGCATCTAATACGATCGTGTCTCCGGGGCAGAGGAAGGTGATATCTGGATTTATTAGTGGGGGAGCTTCCAAACTTTCTCCCTTGATAAACAAATGATCGGTAAAATTCGGTAGCCCAAAACCGGGAAGAAAGGTTTGACCGTTGTCAAAAAGGGGACCTTCCAATGATGGATTTGGACCGTTTATGTCCCGAATTCGATAGAGATCGGAGGTAGTGAAAGCGTCCGAGGTTAAGCAATAAATGCTAGAATCCAAAGCTAATTGAATACCTACAGGTATGGGGGTATCTGTATTGACAACCCCGACTGTTATTTGTGAGGCAGAGATGTTGGGAGCGTTTAAGTCGTATTGTACAATTTGCCCAGCCCCTGGTCCTTGGGTATATAGGTATTGGCTATTCGTAGAGAAACTTGCTCCGTAGGTACCATTATTGATGAACTGGCCATTGGAGATAGTCCCCGTAGCTGGATCAAAGTCGTATAGGTCACCCGAAGCAAAGAGCTTGGTGCGATCGGGTGACACTTTGAAATAATTGCTTCCAAATTGAAAGGTATCCAAGGGCTGGTAGAACGTAGTGTCTACAACGCCCGTTTCGGTAACGAGAAAAACACCAAACTGATTGGTATCATCAGCAGCAATGATGACCCAATAATCTTCTTCGTTATCGTGTAGGCAAGCAGTCAGTGCTTCGTAGGCTGGCACATAGACGCGCTCGTCGGCTACTGTTACTCCGCCGAGGCCGCCATTCAAGTCCATATTGATTTCAAAATAGGACAATCCCCGGCCCTGGGGCTGACCGGGAACACCGCCATCATTATCAAACTCCGCTTCTTCCATAGTGAAAAGATAGTAGGCATTATTATTCCCGGGTTTTTTGAAGATAATGGAAGATTGTGATGCACTTAAGCCACCCCCTTCAATGCCTTCCATATCATACATGATCTCATTATTTGCATTCCAGATTGCTCCGTTGGTGAAACCAGTGGCTGTTCCACCCCCGTTGGTGTAAAACAATAGATTACCTTCACAATCCGAAATACTTGCACAGCCCTCTATAGCAAATATTTCGCTATTGGTCAATTCTACCGGTTCAGTGCCGGCAAAGTCGAGCCCAAGTTGGCTACCGAAGTGCCAAAATCTAGTTTCTAGCTGAGAGAATACAAGGGTAGGAGCAAACAAAAAAAGGAGTAATATGGCACGCATGAAAGTGATGTTCATTCCTAATTTGAACTGCATAAACCCTCTTTGGTTTAGTCACTTATTAAGCAAATCGAGCCAATTAGGCAAGTAATGAGAATATAGAACCTTGTAACCTACATTTCTAAATTTTTTGGCAGGGTCTTTTTGTCCAGCTCGCCGTTACGTGCTCGCCTTCGTAGCTATCGCTACGAGCCCTGCGCGCCTTGATCTGAACAAAAATCGCCTCGGTCAAAATTTTCATCTATTCAAGTTACAAAGTATTTAGTTTAGCGGACTAAGTTGATTTCCCCAGTGATCTGTACATCTTCAACATTGGAGTTTTTAAAGTCAATGTCTAAGCGGAAGGCATAAGCATCGGTGGGTTGGGGAACCCCTAGGAAAGTCCCGTCCCAGGCTTGCTCCACTTGATTGGTTCGAAAAACCTCTTGTCCCCAACGGTTGTAGATAATGAGCGTATACTGGGAAACATCGCAATCGAAAAGCGGGGAGAAGGCATCATTTACATTGTCCCGATTAGGAGTAAAAATATTCGGCACTTCCCAGCAGTTAGAGCAAGATATTGCATCTACCTCTATTTCTTCTTCGATTAAAAAACATAGGTTTTCCGCAAAGGCAGTATAGGTTCCTGCCTCTTCAACTGTTAAGGTATTTTGTTCGGGTGCCTGTAGCCACCCGGCATTGGTTGTATTGGTCGTCGAAAGCATTAGTTGAAGGCTATCGCCTTCGCAAAAGGCTTCTGTGTATCCACTGATCTCAAGGCTTGGAACATTTTCAAGCAAGTAGATTTCTACTGGCGCACTGGTAACGGATTCTCCGCATTCATTTTCTGCAGTAGCACTATAGATGCCAGGTTCCGTTATTACAATGGTGGGCGTATTACTTTCTCCGGTACTCCACTGAATGGTAGCGGCAGTAGTATTCGCCGTAAGTTCAATATTTTCTCCGGGGCATAAGGTTGCCTGACTTTGAGTAATTTCTACTGCGACCGTCGGTGCAGGATTAATGGTAATTTCTGCGTAGAGCTGCATACAATCATTGGTTATATCTACTCCGTAGATACCAGGTTCGCTGACGGTAATGGTTTGGGTCGTTTCACCCGTAGACCAGTTAAAGTTTGCGGTAGGGTTGAGCGCATCCAGCGTGATTATTTCTCCAGGGCAGAGGATGGTATCAACCTGCTCGACGAGATCCGGCATGAACAGGCTTTCTCCATCGATGAAAAGATGATCCGTAATATTAGGTAGGCCCGCAAAGTCATCGTCCATATATTCGAAAATAGGCCCTTCAATACTCGGAGATGGCCCATCGATGTCTCGAATCCGGAAGATGGAATTATCGCTAGCCGATTGTTCATCCTCGAAAACGAAGTAGATGCACGAATCGAGTGCTAGTTGATAACTGTATAAGATGAACGAGGAATTCACAAATCCTACACTGCTCATAGTGGCCGCGACATCAGGAGCGTTTGCTTCCACTCGAACGACCTCTCCCGTTCCAGGAATTTGGGTATACAGGTATTGACTATTCAATGAAAAACTAGCACCATAACCAAAAGTCCCCGTTGCTTGTCCATTGCTCAGCTGGCCCGTGGAAGAGTTGAAGTCATAAATATTCCCTGAGCCGTAGAACTTTGTTCGGTCGGGGGAGAATTCGAATTGCCCCGATCCCAAGGAAGAGGTTTCCACTGGATCAAATAAGGTAGTGTCAACGACTCCTTGTTCGGTTACTTGGAATACCGCAAGTTGTTCGGTTTCTAACGCCGCTATGATCACCCAAAAATCTTCTCCATTATCATGGCGGCAGGCGGAAAGCCCTTCTCCGGAGGGAACAAAAACCCGTTGGTCGGCAACGGCCACTCCTCCTAGACCACCGTTTAGGTCCATATCAATTTCAAAATAGGATAGGCCTCGACCCTGGGGTTGCCCGGGGACCGATCCGCCAGAGTTGAACTCGGATTCGTCCATGGTGAAAAGATAGTAAGCGTTATTGTTTCCAGGCTTTTTAAAGATAATGGAGGATTGGGCAGCACTGATTCCACCACCTTCCACACCTTCCATGCTATACATGACTTCATTATTGCGGTTCCAGATGGTCCCTGCATCTATGCCTGATCCTCCGGGTGGGTAACCACCGCCATTGGTGTAGAATAGCAGATTGCCTGCACAGTCCGATATGCTAGCACAGCCTTCACGGGCTAGTATTTTACTATCCGTTAATTCGACTGGGGTGCCCGATGAGAAGTCAATACCTTTCTCAATACCAAAGTGCCAAAGGGCGGTTTCTAGTTGTGCGGAAGCTAGAGTAGGGACTAACAAAAAAAGGAAGAGTAAGGTACGCATACGGAATATATTCGTCTATGGTTAGAGCTAGAACAAACACCTCTCGTTAGTTATGGGTAATGTCCAAGATCTCTGCCAGGCAATAAATGCATCCGATTGAATACTTTTTGACCTAAGTAAATGAATATTTTGACCGAGAAGATTTTTGTGCAGATCAAGGCGCGGCGGAGCATCGTAGCCATAGCTACGAAGGCGAGTACGTAACGATGAGCTGGGCAAAAAGAACCCGTCAAAATGTTTAGAAATTGTAGGTTACAAAGTATTGAATATTATCGGATCAAATTGATTTCCCCTTTGATCTGCCGATCTTCTTCATCTGGATCTATAAACAGGATGTCTAGAGTAAAGGCATAGGTATCTGACGGTTGGGGAATTTCCTGAAAAGTTCCGTCCCAAGGTTCATCGGGATCGTTTGTTTGGAAAACGACTCCACCCCAGCGATTGTAAACTACGAACTCATAGCTCTCTACCGCACAACCGATTAGCGGAGTGAATTGGTCATTTAATCCATCTCGGTTAGGCGGGAAAATATTCGGTATTTCCAGGCAAGTGGTGCAAGTTGTGGTGCTAATTTCTAATTCATCTTCTACTCTAAAGCAGGCATTTTCGGCAAAAGCGGTATAAACGCCCGATTCGGTGATTTGAACGGTCGCTTGATCTGGAGCGATTAACCAACCGGTAAGGGAGGCATTATCTGCACTTGCGATTAGTTCAAGGGTGTCGCCGGAGCAAAAAGATTCAGAAGAAGTGGTCAGTCTAAGCACTGTAACTTCCTCCAATAATGCAATTTCATTGAGCAATTGGAAGAAAAAAACATCACAACAAAAGGAAAAGTAGTGGCCTTCGGCGAGGTATTGCTGAGGTTGTCACCGGTCGGCACCCAGAGGATCGTGCGAGCGGAATCCTTGGAAATCAACTATGGCGGAAGT
>JBCDIO010000152.1:0-7230 GCA_038748815.1 Bacteroidota bacterium | reverse complement strand
TTTTATTTTTTTACTACAACCCCGCTACTCTAAAAATAATTCATTTTTAGACCCCGTTCTTTTTTCAGGCAATGCCGTATCTTTAGCAAGAGCCTTTAAATGCCTCCGATCATCACTCACGCTCGAACACCATGCCAAAAGTACTTAGACGTACCCTGCTCATCCTGAGCCTACTAATCATCTTCATCCTTTCTGCCGCCATCATCGTGGCCGGACTCTTTGAAGAACGAATCGGCCAGACACTAACCGAAGAAATCAATAAACAATTAACTTCGGAATTCACCATCTCCGATTTCGAGCTGTCCCTCATCAAGGGGTTTCCCTCGGCATCCGCTGGTCTGAAAGACGTACGCATCCTCGACACCCGCGAAAAAGTACTGCTGGAAGCCGAAGAAATGGCCTTCCGCTTTAGCCTCCTCAGCCTCTTTGGTTCTAAGATCAAGATCAACTCCATCCTAATTCGCGATGGAGCACTCAATATCTACATCGACCGCCGTGGACACGCTAACTACGACATAACCGTACCCGGAGAGGAATCCACCGAAGAGTCCGAAAGCACGGACCTCGCTATCGTACTTAAAGAGGCTCGCTTGGTCAATATGGACGTTTTCTATCGTTCCGTACCCGACAAGCAACGAACCCGAGTACTCCTTGATGACCTTGCGCTCTCCGGCGATTTCTCTTCTACCAAATTCGACTTGGAAAGTACCGCCGAAATGCAATCGCGCTATATCGAACTAGACGGAGACCAGTACTTGGCCCAAAAGTCCGTTGGTTACGATGCGAAGATCGCCGTCGATTTGGACGCCGAGACTTACGACTTTGATCGGCTGCAACTTCGCATCGAAGAAAATACCTTCAACCTTTCTGGAAACATGGCCGTACACGAGGAAGAAACGGACTACGACATTCTGGCCACCATCCAAGAAGGCAGCCTAGAAGGAGTGCTACAATTACTCCCCGCTAGCTACATGAACTACGTGGGTGATCTCAAAACCCGCGGCACCTTCGAATTTGAAGCCAAAGTGAAAGGCACTCAAACTCAGCGAGTGCAGCCAGAAATTATCGTGACGCTCGGCTTTCGGGATGGTCGCCTGAGCAGTTCTTATCTCGATGCGCCCCTGAAAGATCTAAGCTTCGACGCAGAATTCACCAACGGGAAGTACCGCACCGCGAAATCATCCATTCTCAAAATCCCTAATTTCCGCGGTTCGCTAGATGGTGAACCCATTCGCTTAGCCCTCCGAGCCACCAACCTGGAAGATCCAGATATTCGCTTTGATTTAGATGGTGCCTTATCTATGGAAGCCGCCTTCCCCCTCTTTGGCAGTGAAACGGTCACCGACGGGCAAGGGACCATTGAAATTCGGGACTTGAACATCAATGGCCGCTACAACGACATGATCCGTGGCAATCGCATTCATCGAGTCAAGGCCAGTGGGCAGATGGTCTTCGATGGGGTAGAGCTAACCATGAATCAAAAAAATTTACGGGTCGGCGAAGGCAATCTGAAACTAGAAGGCAACGAATTAGTCGTTCGGAATATGCTTATCGAAGGCCCCGGATCAGAAATTCAGCTAAACGGGACGTTCAATAATATTATTCCCGTCCTGTTAGCCGATTCAACCAATTCTAAGAAAGCAGAACTCAACTTTAAGTCGAATCTATACGCCCCCAAGCTTGACATTGACGAACTCATTTCCTTAACAGAATCACCCGTTGAAAAAGGTATGGTTTCCGCGGCCACTTACGATTCCATTCAGGTAGCCGAAGTGCAACAACGGGAATTTTTCACCAATTTCCTCGATGGCTACTTCAACGCTAAAATCGACGACTTTAACTACGGGGAAATTCAAGGGAAGAATTTTGAAGGTGGCCTCAAATTCGTCAATAACGAGATGATCATCAAAGGAACAACCAATACCATGCAGGGGAAAATCGTGCTGGAGGGAGATTTATTCTTTGAGGACCGTCCCAAACTGCAACTCAAACTCGACTGTCAGAATATCAATGCCACGGAGTTCTTCCGGCAAACGGAGAACTTTGGCCAAGATTACCTAACCAACGAACACGTCTCCGGCACCCTAAATGCTAAAGCCGCCATCTTTGCCGATTTTGACCAATATGGCAATTTCCTCTACGATAAATTGCTCGTCTTTGCGGGGATTGGAATAGAAGATGGCCGATTACAAGATTTTGAGATGCTGGAAGATTTCTCTTCTCTGATCAAAATCGAAGACCTCCGCGATATCCGGTTCAGTAATATGGAAAACTGGTTGCTTATCAATAAAGGAACACTGAGCATTCCGGCTCTATTCATCCAGTCCAATGCTATCAATCTAACGGTCTCCGGCGAGCAATCCTTTGCCGGAGATATGGAATACTTCATCAAAGTCAATGCGGGGCAAGTGGTCGCTAACAAGCTCAAGCGGTTTAATCCTGATATGAAACCCATCGAGGCCAAACAACAGGGTATGTTTAATATGTATTTCAAGATTTTCGGCGATCTAGAGACTTTTGATTATAAAACCTCTAAACGGGAAGCTAAAGATGCGTTTGCCGCCAGTGAACGCGATAAGACCAAGATTCGCGAAGCCCTGATCAAAGCTTTTGGCAGCGATGTTCAACTGATTTCCGAGCCGCCAGAATGGGCGGATATACCCGACTATACCAACTACGACGAGGAGGAAGAAGAAACCTATCTTGAGGGCTTCTAGTACTTAAAGCAGACATTTTTGGGTTCGGTAAAGAAGCGCAGGGCTTCGATGCCTCCCTCGCGGCCCACTCCGGAGTGTTTTACCCCTCCAAAGGGAGTACGCAGATCTCGAACCATCCAGCAATTGACCCAAACGATGCCCGCCTCCAGCTTCTCGGCCATACGCTGCGCGCGGGTTACATTCTGGGTCCAAACGGTGGCGGATAAGCCATAGGGCACTCCGTTGGCCAAAGCGAGTGCCTCTTCTTCCGTATCGAACGGTTGGATAGTCACAACCGGCCCAAAAATTTCCTCTTGATTGGTGCGGCAGTCGTTGGAGAGTCCCTCGATCACCGCCGGACGGAGGTAGTAGCCTCCGGCTTGCTCATCACTCAT
The DNA here is from genome assembly GCA_038748815.1 of Bacteroidota bacterium. Lineage (GTDB taxonomy): Bacteria > Bacteroidota > Bacteroidia > Chitinophagales > Saprospiraceae > JBCDIO01. Next base: position 4,139 of record JBCDIO010000152.1, on the reverse strand, counting down.
TTCGACAGGCGTTCCACCGCAAAGGATTTTCCCACCCTCTACCTCTGCTAGCGCTAAGTAACTGAGTACTTTTTCTCGGTGTTCTTTGGAAACTAATGCCCCTAGGTCCGTTAGTGGGGAGAATGGATCACCGACTTTTAAGAATTGGGTTCGCTTCACAAACTCTTCCTTAAAGCGATCGTAAATCGACCGCTCTATGTAAATCCGCGAACCACAAAGACAGATCTGACCATTATTAGAGAACGAGGAGCGTAGGGTGTCGATCATCATCTGGTCAAAGTCGCAATCCGCAAAGATGATATTCGGGTTTTTACCGCCTAATTCCAGGGATAATTTCTTGAACATCGGAGCCGCTGTGGCCGCAATCTTCTTTCCCGTATTAGTACCTCCGGTGAACGAGATAGCCTTCACGCCCGGATTCTCAATGATGGCCTGACCCGCTTTTCCTCCAAGCCCATGCACGATATTTAACACCCCCGGAGGAAGGCCCGCTTCGATACAAGCTTGACTGAGCATATAGGCGGTCATGGGGGTTAGTTCAGATGGCTTACCGACTACACAATTTCCGGCGGCTAAGGCCGGGGCAATTTTCCAGGTAAAGAGATAAAGAGGAAGGTTCCAAGGTGAGATACACCCCACGACCCCAATTGGTTGGCGCAGCGTCCAGTTCATTGCTTCCCCCTCCATAAAGTGGGATTCAGAGCTAAAGTGTAGTACCGCCGTTGCAAAGAAGCGCAGGTTTTCGTGGGCCCGTGGAATGTCCACCGTGGAGGACATGGTAACGGGTTTGCCAGAATCAGCACTTTCGGCCCGGGCAAAGGCCTCAAGATTTTGCTCAATGATATCGGCAATCCGTAACAGGATACGAAACCGTTTACGAGGACCACAAGAACTCCACTCTGGAAAAGCTTTCTTGGCCGCATCCACTGCTTGCTGAATATCTCGATTATCCGAATCCGGCACATGGGAATACACTTGCCCTACCGAAGGATTGTAGTTATCAATATATTCACCGGATTCGGCCGGCCGGAGTGCTCCGTTGATATAGTTCTTGATATACTTATCGGGTTTCATTGGCTGGTCGTTAGCAGTCTCGTAAAAATAAAAGAAGCCAGGGTCGTTGACCCTGGCTTCTAAATATAGAGAATAAGTTTAATAGACGCTAAAAACTCCCACTTGCTTCTCGGTAAACCACTGCGGTCATCACTTGACCCACGGCTTGTACCGTCGGTTGATGAATGATATCTAAATCATCTTCGTGCGTATGCCAGTAGTGGCCAAAACCGGTCTGGGATCCAGCGGGACGGTTAATGATGTCAATCATTGGTAGACCCGCGATTTGATTCACATATAAGTGATCATCGATCAAGGCATCAGTTGGGATGTTGACAAACATTCCACCGTGTCCCATGGACTGAGCCAAGCTCCAAACCCGATTCATTACGGTAGGAGCGTAGGCCATAGAAACCCGATCCTTGGTAAAGCGTGGGTGCTTTGAGCCCACCATATCCAATAAGATCCCATATTTAGGACGGTAACCAGGGGCGTGCAGGTTAGCTGCCCAATACTGGGAACCTAAGCACCAGGAATTTTCGGTATCACTATCCCCTTGATCTTCGACGTCGTAAAAGATCACATCGACTCCAAGGTCCTTTCCCGCAATAGGGTTTGCTTGCATGATGCGAGCTAATTCTAACAGGATACCAACCCCACTTGCTCCATCATCCGCACCGAGAATGGGATCGTTTTGTCGCTCGGTGGCTAGCGGTGAATCGGCGTGGAAACGCGAATCCCAGTGTGCAGCTAGAAAGATTCGATTCTTAGCTTTTGGGTTATATTGTCCGATTACATTGGTGGCATTGAAGATCGTGCCATCAAATTTCTTGGTTTTAAAGTCTTGCTCAATAACCGACCACCCAAAGGAGCGGAGTTGGTCCGCCATCCAATCTTTACAGGCAGTATGCTCCGGGCTATTTGGCACCCGCGGGCCGAATTCAATTTGCTTAGCAATGTAGGCCATTGCTGAGTCCCCGTTAAACGCCGGCACTTTATACTGTGTTTTTGGTGGAGGAGGTGGAGCTACCGGATCTTTAGTTTCGGTGCCATCATTCTGGCATCCTACTCCTACTAAAACGACTAGCAGAAGGGCAAAAAAGCCATGGGAAAAACGAAAGGACTTCATATACTGATTGTTTTGGCCCGTCTGGCCGCTTTATTGATTTGCTTGAAAATGTTGCCAGCCTTGGGCCTGGATCGGATGGATGTTTCCTCCTGTCGTATGGAGGCGAATGCCATCTTTCTCTGGAACGATTTCTCCCGCAATGTAGATACCGGGTAAGAAACGGACTTTCTCCAGGTCTTTAGGATCAACGGTAAAAAGAAGCTCGTAGTCTTCACCTCCGCTCAATGCACAGGTTATGGGGTCTAATTGAAACGCCAAAGCCCGCTCTTGGGCTTTGGGGTGAATGGGTACGCCCGATTCTTCCAAATAAGCACCTACCCCAGACCGGGTAGCAATGTGAAACAACTCCGAGGCCAAGCCATCCGAGATGTCAATCATGGAGGTAGGAATCAAATCATTCTTCGCGAAGGCCTCGATCATATCTCGACGTGGCACGGGTTTTAGCTGTCGCCCAATCAAGTATTCTTCCTGCTCCAGGTCTGGTTGAATATCCGGGTTAGCAAGGTAGACTTGTTTTTCTCGCTCTAATAATTGTAAGCCTAGATAAGCCGCTCCTAAATCTCCGGTTAAACAAATAATATCCCCCTCTTTAGCGGTGTGTCGATAGGTGATTCGATCCTTAGCAACCTGTCCCAGAACGGAGACGTTGATAAAAGGCCCCGCGGAGAAGAAGTGGTGTCTCCACCTACTAAATCCACATCAAATTGATCACAAGCCGCTCGAATCCCTGCATAAATCTCCTCGACGGCCTCTACGGAAAAGCGATTACTCAGACCCATGGAGACGGTTATTTGCGTCGGCCGCCCGTTCATCGCGTAGATATCTGATAAGTTTACCGCTACCGATTTATAGCCCAAATGCTTGAGCGGCGTATACATAAGGTCGAAGTGAATTCCTTCTAACAAAGAATCGGTCGACCATAAGTGAAAGTGATCCTCCGTGAAACCCAGCACCGCCGCATCATCGCCCACGCCATATATGGTAGAAGGCTGGTAGGTCGGCCATTTGTTGGTGAGTCGATTGATCAAACCGAATTCCCCTAGTGAAGAAATTTCGGTACGTGGAGGAGTATTTGGTGTATCGGCCATGCCTTCGATTAATTTTCGGCTCAAAATTATCAAAAAACAGATGGACCTAGAAGAAAGTTGAAAAGGGATGAGGAACGGAATACATATTTTTTGGTTTTATATCCTATTTAAGCCATTTTTCTTCCGCTCGTCTTGAAAATTGGCCCTTTTGTAAAGATTTTTTCGGTCTTTTCAGCCTAGTTTTTTCCTTTGTACTCGTTACGTAAGAACCAAAGGTCCTTTCCGCTTCTTAAACAGGAAGAGACTTTGGTCTTTATTTGCGAAAAAAATCCTTAAATAATTCATCCTTACCATGAGAAAAATTTCTATTGCTGTACTGTCTTTCTTGTTTGTTGCCGGCTCCTTTACCCTTAGCTCTGCGCAAACCGTTGATGAGATCATTGACACCTATCTAGAAACGATTGGTGGTGCAGATGCTTGGAAAAAAGTCAACTCTATGGAGTTTGCTGGTAAATCGTCGATGCAAGGCATGGACTTCCCGGTAACAGTAACCAGTGCTCGTCCGAACCTACAGAAAGTAGAAATCAACGTTCAAGGAAAACAGATCGTCGAAGCTTATGACGGAGAGAATGCTTGGGCAATCAATCCATTTATGGGTTCTATGGAGCCACAAGCCAAAACCGAAGAAGAAAGCAAGGAAGCGGCTACCAATATGTTTGAAGATGACCTGATCGACTACAAGGAAAAAGGACACACTCTTACCTTGGAAGGTAAAGAAGAGATCGAGGGAACCGAATGCTTTAAGGTCAAAATGGTCAAAGCGGATGGCGAAGAAATGTATCACTTTTTTGATACCGAGCTCTACATTCCAGTGATGACCCGTACGTTTGCTAAGATGGGCCCCATGAAAGGGCAAGCGATCGAGACCT
>JBCDIO010000151.1:0-7246 GCA_038748815.1 Bacteroidota bacterium | reverse complement strand
GGATCCGGCATCACCGATAAATTCGATTTTCCCGGGGGTTTCACCACCTGTTTCGTAACCAATAAAACTGCTTAGAAAAAATAAGCCACCCACCGTTAGCAGGCCATAAATGAAAAAACGCTTGGTCATTTGCATATCTAGATTGTTATGATTGAGAATTAAGGATTTACTTTTCTTCTAATAAAAAATTCAGGTTAAACTCCAAGGTCTTACGGGCCGGTTCCGGGCCGTCGGGACCTTCGATACCGTACCAATCGGTAATATTTAAGGCAAATTGAGCTTGCACCAATAGCACCGGTTGTCCCGCTTCGTTGACCATAGGGGTAAACTGGGTTTGGCAGGGTACCTCGTGTTCATTTTTGAGCAACTTCAGGCTCCCCGTCATTGGAATTAGGGTAGTTTCTCCCCAAGCAAGCTCTTCATGGGGGGGTATATCAACAAATCGGAAGCTAGCCTTCGGAAATTTCTTGGCCTTCAGGTAGCTCTTCAAGACCTTTTGGTCGAGCGATTCCATACCCATGGTCATGCTATTCACATCCACCTCAAAATACCCTTGCTTGATCTGCCCATCAACGAGGCTCATACTCCCTTTAATTTGGGAGACTTCGCCAGAATATCGTTCTAGGGGTTCTTGAAACTGAAACTGAAGGGCTGGAATCCGTTCGTCAATAGCTCCTCCATAGCTCCACTGTTCTCCGAGGACTCTCCCTTTGGCAGGTACCTTAAACCGGGGATTTGGATCACCCGCCGGGAGTTTGATTCCGAGCTCTTCCCAGGTTTTTGACGGAACTTCTGCACTAATCGGTTGGTAGGCATCCCCGATTTCAGACTTCTTGAGCTGCGTAAGAATTTCCTGTTCCATTTTTTGCCCAAGCTCGGGTAACCAGGCAGCAAGATCAGTGATTGCCCCTTTTGCCGGGCTAGTCAGGGCAGAATAAGTTGGTTCGATACAACTAAACTGCGAATAGATTTCTACTCCTAAATAAAGAGTTCCATCTGCGCCCAAGTAGGGATGCAGATCCAGATAAAAGGCTCGATCAGTTCTTCCGTACTGAACGATTTGCCCCCGGGAGAGTTGCTTCATACCACGTTCGAGCTCGTCCAGCATTTGCTCATTAAGTGCCTCCGGAGCCCCTTGAGTATTCCCTTGCAAAGGAGTAATCTTAACGGGAACTACCAGTTTGGCTCTTCCCAGCTGGGCAAACAAGGTTTGCTCCTTTTGGAAGTTCCCCGGTTTCTGGGAAGCGACCCGTGCCGTACGAATAAAGTTTTTCAGCGTTTGGGTTTCCGTGTATCGACCGGCGTAAGTGACCCGTCCACGCGCCGATTGGTAAACAATCGCCGGACTAGTCGTTAATCCGGCGGGGATCCCCTTACTAAGATCCAAGGTACGTACCGGAATGTCCTCCTCTTCCGCGATGGTTAATAGTTCTGGAAGTACATTCTGGGTAAAGAAAGCATCAGCGGCTTGAGTAAAAACCACCAATTCTTCGGATTGTCCCCAAGTTTGTACAAGGCAGCCAAGCAGCGCGAATAGAACAATTAGTTGCTTCATGGTTTTATTGGATTCCATAGGTTTGTTTTAATCGCCACATTACTTCACCCATAAACGGCCAGTTTTCGTGCGAATTCATAAGCACGACAAATCCCGTTTTTGCCGCTTGGTGATATTCGTATTGGGTACGGAAGCCCATGCAGGCACCCCCGTAGAATAGTTCATCTTGGTCACCTGTGACATTGCCGATCATGACTTTACCTTGGTGAATAGGTTGCATCGATTTCTTTGTCCATTCGGAATTTAGATAACCACTCTGGCCCTCAATCCCATTTGTCCAGGCGATGATAAATTTGGCAAAGTCTGCGGGAGTGGCCCAAGCGCCGGCAGATCCCAGTTCTGGATGAATCCAGCGGTCTCCGGCAATGCGTTCTCCATCGCGGGTGTAGCCTACAGCCGCCTTAGTAATCCAACTTTCTGGCAGTTCCAGACCATAGTAGGTTTTTTGCAATCCCAACGGATCAAGCAACTGCTCCTCCATGATATCAGGGAAGGGCTTTTGGTAAACGTCCTCCAAAAGCAGCTGCAAAATGACTTCCGTTTCAAAGGAATAGTTACCCATCTTCTTAGTAGGACGACGAAGTCTAACTGGCTTATTTTTGGCGGGCTCCTCTCCGTTTAATACTTGCAAGAAGGTAGGAACCGGTTCATCCGGGCGATATCCGCTTGGCTTCGAAGGTTGTGTAAAGCCCCTTTTCTTACCCATGACTTCGCGAATAGTAACGGGACTAAACCGTTGGAAGCGCTTAGGTAATTTCCAGGTAGTGAGGTAATCATTGATGGGAGCATCTAAATTGATGAGCCCATCTTGAGCAGCTTTAACCACTACAGCCTGCATCATAGTGCCGCTCAAACTACCCAACTGGTATAGGGTATTTTCAGTTACGGGGACTTTTCCTTCCCGATCGGCGTACCCAAAGGTGATTAAGGTATCGATTTGTCCATCCACAATAACCGCGATACTCATACCGGCCACTTTTTCTTGAGCCATTCGGTCTAGTGGTTCAATTCTTTTCTCGTCCTGTACGAAGAAGAAGTCTTGACAAATTGCCCCAAAGGGAAGTAATAAAAAACAGAATAATAATTTTTTCATAACGCAACTTTCGCATTGATTGATTCAACTCAAAAGTGGCGTATTGGTTGGTACCAAACGTCTCAAATCCCGAAGTGAGGCGTCCGAAATCATGAATTGAGACCTATTCGGCCATCGCCCGACTTTGTTCTAACTCTTTCATTTTGAACGCTCTAGGTGTATATCCGGTGAATTTCTTGAAAATTCGATTGAAAGTGGCTTTGGAGTTAAATCCACAATCCAATCCTATGCCTAATAGGTTTAAATGGTCGTAGGCGGGATCCAAAATGCGCTTTTTAACTTCTTCGATCCGGTATTCATTCACAAAATCGTGGAAGTTTTTCCCCAAGCAAGTATTGATCGTAGCCGACAACACTTTAGTGTGTACCCGTAACTGGTCGGCCAGATCCCCTAGCTTCAATTCAGGTTGGAGGTACAGCTGGTCTTCTTCCATGAGTTTACGTAGTCTTGGAACGTATTGTTCGAGTTCCTCGATATCGGTAGATCGATCAGCAATTGGCATTGGGTCGGTCTGGTCTACCGGTTCCTCTTCCCATTCTGGCTCAAGTTCTACAGACTGTTCGATGGCTTTTGGCCTTCCTAATAAGCCCGCAACACCGATCCAGTATAGCATAAAGGGCAAAGCAACATGATTGATGTGGAAGGGATGCCAGTCGAGGGCTTCGTGAATGATGGGCTCCAAGACACTAACTAACCAAACGAAGCCCGTAAGAAAGACGAAGTATTGTAGCCATTGTAAGGTTACCGACTCTAGGGACGAAAAGCGATCCGGCAGGGTTTTTTGGTAGCGGAATAACTCAACAATACTGATGATAAAATAGACGGCAAAGGAGAAATCCGAAAAGTAATTTTCAAAGGGATACGTATAGGGTCGGTGCAACGTACCCCAAACCATGCTTTTGTATTCATACGTTTGTAGTGAAAGAAAGCCATAAAACAGAAACTGCACTAAGACCGGAAGAAAATGCAACCACCAATTGCGGGGCCAGTTCGATTCGGGGCGCGTTAAAGAGCGAACGTAGAAATACAACAGAGGGCCGAAGGCAAAACTGTAGTAAAAGGGTAGCATGTAGAGATCAGGATTCTGCCCAAAGATCCCGGAGAGCGAGAAAAAAAGATCAATCGTATTGAGAGAAACCCCAATCAGTAGAAGTCCCAGTACTCGGTTGGCGCGACGATTTCCAGCGGTTTTTAAGATCAAAATACTCCCCATCACCAGCCCCTGAAAGATAGCGGCAATCAAAAGAATATTTTTTGCATCGAAGGCGATTTCCATAAAGCTGCTTTTCCGTACTATTGCTAAAGACGAATTTAACGGCTTGACGTTGCCTCTCCGAATTTTAGAGCTACTCCTGCCGTCTTTAATAAGTACGAAATCTGGCTTAACCCGGTTTTTAGGAACCCAAACTATGGCAAAACCATCCACGGTCCCCTTCTACTATCCTGATGGAAGTCAAAATCAACTATCGTTTGATTTGACTTCCCCTTCTGGTCCTATCCTACTCGTATTACCCGCCCTAGGAATGCGCGCCTCGTATTATCAGCCGCTACAGCAAGCACTCGGTAAGTCGGGACTTTCTTCGGTATCGGTCGATTGGCGGGGTCATGGACATTCTAGCTTGCGACCAGGTAGAAAGCAGGATTGGGGCTACGAACAGCTTGTACAGGATACTCAATTTGTATTGGAAACCATTGGAGAGGTAGCTCCCGATCGCCCCGTCATCATTCTGGGGCATTCCCTGGGTGGGCAGATTGGCAGTTTGGTAGCGGCCCGATTTGGTAGCGTAGAAGCCGTAGTCTTAGTCGCTTCTTGCCTAGTCGACTACCGGGGTTGGACCGATGCTACTCGCTATTGGATACAGATTGCCTCCCGGATTTTCTACCCTATTAGTTTAGTCGTCGGGCACTTTCCGGGCCCCTGGTTTCGCTTTGGAGGGCGCGAAGCGCGGAGTGTGATGTACGATTGGTCTTCCAATGGATTAACGGGTTTGTATCGTTTGAAAGGAAGCAACTTCGACTATGAAGGTTCTTTGGCACATACAAACTTACCCGTTTTGGGTATTACCATCGAGGATGACCAATTAGCGCCCCCCAAAGCAATGCAAGGGCTATTAAATAAATACGGTGATAAGCAATTACATACTTATCACCATATACCGGCACGAGGAGCCGGAGAGCCAGACATTGATCATTTTAGATGGGCCCGGCATCCCGGACGCGTCGTTGCTGAACTCAAGGCCTGGTTGACGAAAACGGGTTTTTAATCAAAGCCGTGTAATTCGACTTCCCGTTTCAACACCATGATTAATTGCTCACTGGCTTCTTCCAGGATCTTGGTCATGCCGACCAACTCCCAACCTTCTAGCCCCAAGACACTAAGTTTACGCTTTACCTTCTTTTGTTCCGCGTAACGATTTGTCATCAAGGCAGGGTTATGGGCAATTACCAGAGTGGTATACTCCATTGACTTCATGAGATTATACATTATCGTTTGGCGGGTACTCTCTGTATGTTTTACTTTGTTCTCGAGCTCAAAGTAAACGAATAAAACACAGACCAATTGTGGACTGCCTGACAAAGTCAGACTATTCGAAGGGGCAGCGAAAAAATTGTCTGGAGAAAGTTGCAAAAAAGGGCTAACTACTGGTTTTTACCCAAGTTACGTACTACTTTTTTGGTGTTTCAAAAGCTGGGCACAACTCCCCTAACTGCCTAAAATCAGTTGGATATAAGGCATAGGGATAGGCAAAGTAGGGATTTTGTACCCGATAGCCGTCCAGGAAAAAGCCTTCTCCTTTTTGGAGCAATTGGCAAGCTTCATCCTGGGCTCCCCGATCCATCGCTAGAAGCGCTAAATAGTAGTAGGCTTCCGCAAAGCGACGACTGTAGTGAATGGCTTTCTCAAAATACATTTGGGCCTTGGCTGGTTCTTTACGCAAAAAACGCACCAAGCCTGCGTAATAAAAAACCGCCACATCAACCCAATCCTCTCCGGGACCAGCTGTAGTAGATTCGATGGAATAATCGATCCAGTAGCGAGCACTATCTAATTGATCTTTCTGTAAGTGGCAGAGGCCCAACAAAAAATAGATATCCTCGCCCCAGGGGGCATCCGCGACCCCGGGAGTCATCTGGTCCAGTCGGTGGAGATCAGCAAGCGCTCCGTCGTAATCTCGTAGCATAAATAGCTTTACCCAGCCCCGGTAGCCAAGATGCTCCAAGGGACGTAGTTCCACGGCCTTTTCTAAAAAGGCCATTCCCGTCGCGTAATCCCCCCGTTTATTATGCGCAATGGATTGCTGCATCCAAGCTTCGGCATTCGTTGGATCGTTGTCGATAGCCCACTGTGTAAAGAATTGTTCAGCACCAGATCCTTGCACGTACCGACTTTGGATCGCCATCCAATAAGCCGAGCGTTCGCTACGATCTTTCTGATAGTACCACTGTAACCACATGCCCCAAAGTAAGCCTAGGAGTACCAAAAAACCGAGGAGTATCCGTAGTACAATTTTCATGGCAGAATGGATTTAATAGTGCCGTTTTCAATTCGAACGGTTATCAAAACGTAACTGTCCACCACTTTGCGTTCTCTTTGCCCCGGTGCCCAATTATCTAAAGATTGACAACGCTCTAGCATCCAGGTCTGCACGTGAGGATCAAATGGAATGGATTGGTACTGGAGGTCGGTAGCTCGAAACCGATACCAACCGTGTGCCCCCTCGCAGTTGACGATGAAACGAGCCGTAAAATAACCGGAAAGCGTATCCGAAAGCATCGGTGTTTTACGCAAAAAATGACTAGTCAAATCACGTAGACCTTCTTTATACTGCGGCAGGGATCGGTAGTATTCGGTAATCTGATCAGCGGCGCAAGGTTGAAAGTCTGACCGATCCGTATTCGGATCATAATAAATTGCTCCAACTCGTTCCTTACGGAACCAATATTCGCAGCTACTGCCCAACATAGCTATCAAAACGATTAAGACCATACTTTTTCTACTCATCCTTCAGTCGCTCTTCGATGAGTACAATAGTTTCCCCAAACATCTCTACCATGTTTTCCTCCATTTGGACAATATCATATCCGATGACCGTTATCTGTTCCATCAATACTAAGTACGTATCATCTCCCCGTAGATTGCTCAATCGATCGAGGATTAACTCGATAAACTTTCCGTAGATCTTGAGCATTTCTTGGTTCTTGGAGAATGACTGGAGTAGGGTAAACTCCAAGCCACTGAAACTGCCACTGATGACGGCTGATTCGTAGACAGAATTTTGGAGAAGAGGCATATTGATACCAACCCAACCGGGTATCGCCATAGGCCCCCCGATTTCACGAATTGGCCGGAGCAATATCTCTTCGGGTAAGTGAGACGTAAGGCTATCAACGGTTTTGCCAATTTTTTCGTGATAGGGAATGGCTCTTTCCAGGTTCTTTTGATTTTCCTTCAACTCTTCCACCATCAAACCCAACATTTCTATTTGTTGGGCCTTTTGGAGGCGGGCTTCATTCCAGTTACTTACCCAAATGCCAAAAAATACACCAATGGCGACGGGTAGAAGTTGGCTGAGTAAGGAAATGATTTTTTGGATCAT
>JBCDIO010000150.1:0-7250 GCA_038748815.1 Bacteroidota bacterium | reverse complement strand
CTTGTAACAAGGATTGGACTTTGGTCAAGATCCTGATCTCTAATGATGCACATCTCACGGCTGCTTCTCTAGCCAAGCAAATTCTAACAACAGCATTGAAGTACCAATTTGCTGATGTCATTGTCAATTGTTCGCGCATTCTTAGAACCCATTGCGCCAATACCGAAAATGAAAAAGACTACGAAATTTATGATCAACACATAAAACAGTACGCCAACGTGCTCGATGCGGAGATCCGCTCGGAAGAACTATACCAGCGGGTAATTATGAATTACTATAAACCATCCTCTAAACGGATCAATCTAGAGGAAAAAATTGATACGTATTGTGAGGCATTGGTTGGTCTGTCCGAGGTCTATGGTTCGCCGGTGATCTATTATAATATGTATCAGGTTTGGGCCTTTCGGTATGAAATGCTACAAGACTATCAAGCCATGCTAGCTATTTGTGAACAGGCCGAAAAGTATATCGAAGAAAACCCGATGTACTATCGATCTTCTAAACAAGCTACCTTCCAACTCAAAAAAATGTCGGCCTACCTTCATCTACGAGATTTTACAAATGGCCGAAAGAATGCAGAAAAGGCACTCAAAGACTTTGCCGCAGGATCGGACATCTGGTTCGATTTTATGGAGTACTACTTTTTGCTGGCAATGCATACAGGGAACTACGCCCATGCTTTACAAATCTACAACGATACGGTCAGTAATAATAAGTTCAAAAAACTGGCCAGCGATAAAGCCGAAAAGTGGAATATTTTTAATGTGTTCCTAAACTTTATCATTGAAAGCAAAGGGAAAGAAAATCCCTTACTCAAAAAACAAAAACGTCGCTCTTTCCGCCTTCCCCAGTTTTTAGAAGACCCCTTGTTATATGCCAAGGATCAACGAATTTTTACCGTCCTGCAGGTGATTGCCCAGGTTCTCTTCTTGTTAGAAAAGCGAAGCTATAATAACCTCCCCGAACGGATCGACCGCTTGAAGGGCTACGCCAATCGGCAATTGCGTAAGGAGGAGTACTTTCGCGTTATTCAGTTTATTCGCCTGCTCCAACAACTCGCCAAAGCTAATTATCGGGCAGAGCAACTGAGTAATGTTCAGAAATATTACGACCGACTCATTGAAACACCCTTCTACTACCGTGGATTAATTAATGAGTTAGAAGTCATTCCCTACGAACAACTCTGGAAGATGATCGCTAAACCGAGCTCCTAGCGTATCATATCAAAATCAAGATAATCCTTACATTTGCAGTCTTCTACGGCAAAATGTAAATCCTTGGAAAAGATTATTGTAGCTATTGATGGCTATTCCTCCTGCGGAAAAAGTACGCTGGCCAAAGCATTGGCAAATGCATTACAATACCTTTATATAGATACTGGGGCGATGTACCGAGCAACGACCCTTTTCTTTCTGGAAAACCGAATTGACCTACAGGATGCCCGCAGCGTCCAAAAAGCACTAGCCTCCATAAAAATTAGCTTTCAGCTCGATTCCGTAGCCGGTAACCAAACCTACCTGAATAACCGCCACGTAGAAGAAGATATTCGCACCATGCGGGTGTCGGAAATGGTAAGCCCCGTAGCTACTATCTCGGCAGTACGCCGGGCCATGGTGCAGCAGCAACAAGCCCTGGGAGCCCAGAAGGGAATAGTGATGGATGGTCGAGACATTGGCACCGTTGTATTTCCGGAAGCGGAGCTAAAGATTTTTCTGACTGCCGATCCACAAATCCGCGCCCTACGTCGACAGGAAGAGTTAGCTGCCAAAGGACAGCAAATTTCGCTCGATGAAATTCTCAAAAACCTGTTGGAACGAGACCGTATTGACTCTACCCGAGCCGATAGTCCCCTCAAGCAAGCCGAGGATGCGGTACTCATTGACAATAGCAACATCACCTTTGATGAGTTGCTTTCGCAAGCTGTAAAACTTGCGAAAGAGCGTATTAGCTAACAGGCTGATCTATTCTTCAAAATCCTGCATTAAACGAAGTAAAACCCCATTGGTCCACCCAAAGCCGTCTTGCAGTGGGTATTCACCCCCACCAGCTTCTAGCCCTTCGTCTACCACATTGTACTTTTCTACCATCTTACCAGTCGATTGATAGACTTTATTATTCAGGCTGATCCAACGCTGGGCAATTTCCTGGGCCAGCTCCGTTTCTCCGTTCCGATGAAGTCCTTCTATCGTAATGTATTGCAGCGGCGCCCAGCCATTGGGGGAATCCCATTGCTGTCCAGTCCTTTCCAGGGTAGATACAACCCCTCCGAAATGTAAGAAATCCCGTTCGACCACTTCTGCCACCAGTCCGATTTGCTCCGGGTTAGCGACCCCAAAATACAAGGGAAATAAACCAGCTAGAGAAGGAACCGAAGTAACCTGCCCTTTTTCGAAGTCGTAGTCCATAAAAAAGCCACGTTCGGCATCCCAACAATACTTTTGGATAGCCGCTTTACGTTTTGCGGCCCGCTGTAAAAAGGCTTCCGCCTGCTCAGCATTGTCCGTATTGGCATAGGCCGTGGCTAGGGTTTGTTCCAAATTATAAAGGAGTGCATTCAAATCAACTGGAATAATTTTAGTCGACCGGATGGTGGAAAGGTCCATAGGATCTTCCAACCAACGAGAACTGAAATCCCATCCAGATTCACAGGCGGATCGCAAATCCGCAAAAAGCTCGGCGCCGGTCCGTCCACTAGTCTCCGCCAATTCAATATCGTCTTGGTACATCTCGGCACGGGGATCTTGTGACCGATCGAAGTACCGATTCATGATTTCTCCACCGGGTAGTTGTACCACATGATTCACTGCATGCTGCTCATTACTCAAAGACGCCTCCCCATCCATCCAGAACGCGTACTCTTTTTCCAGGCTTGGAAGGTACTTGCCAAGGATTGGTTCGCTAGGCTTAGCTTCTTGCAACAGTTGTACCATAGACGCGTAAAAGGGTGGTTGCGAACGGGTCAGAAAATAGGTACGGTTCCCGTTGGGAATAAAGCCAATGGTGTCAATGAGATACGAAAAGTTATCGATCATATTTTCGATCATGTCCGTTTTACCACTGACTTCCAGACCGAGCATGGTGAAGTAAGAATCCCAGTAATAGATTTCTCCAAAACGGCCTCCGGGTACTATATAGGGTTCGGGTAGAGGTACCAAAGTACCTGGATCTTGCTCATCTGGCTGACGGGTCAAAACCGGCCAAAGGGCATTAACGTGCTCATCGATAGACCGCGAAAAGTCTGTTTCAAATCCACTGGACCGAGCCGTAGGGAGCGTAAAATTATGATCGACGAAGTCTTGCAAATTGAAGTCTGGAGCAGCTTTCTCTTTTTCGTAGCTGTCGATAATGGTCTGCGTATCGAAGTTTGGAATGGCGTCGGCAAAGGTCTTATCGTCGCTAAATATCTCCGCCATCATTACATCCACGTAAAGATCTCCATACCGCTCGACGGGCGATAACATCCGCAGACTTGTTTCTTCAGAAACGGTCGTTTCGGGAGTAGAGGTTGGGGTTTGTTGACAAGAAACTAAAATACTCGCTACTATTAGAATCAGGAAATATGCTCGCATAATCAAGTTGTATTTTACCGTGGAGGGATTCCACTGTGAAACGTCTGTGCAAAAACCAAAGCTAAGAAAAAAGGGGTTTATTGCCGGGAGGCTGACGCCCCCGTCACCAGGCTGCCGATCTGAAAGCCTAATCGTTCTAGGTTTTGTGGTGTATTGATTAAAGCCTGCTCCAAACTCATGGGGCCATTTACTAAAGAAAAGGCGGCTTTCAGATGGAGGGCTCGCTGTTGTTCGATGGTTAATAGGACCCGTCCTCCTATCCCAATGACAGGAATCTGTTGGGCGGAAGCGCGATTGGTGATTCCTTTTATCAACTTCCCATTTAAGGTTTGATCATCGATACTTCCCTCTCCGGTTATCACTAGATCGCAAGTGGCAAGCTGTGCCTCAAAATCTACTAGCTGCATCACTAATTCTACACCGGGTTCTAGCGTAGCCCCGAGGAAAGCCATAGTACCAGCACCCATTCCTCCGGCGGCCCCAGCTCCGGGTCGATGCCCAAAAGACTGCCCAAAAGTTTGTGTAAGCACTTGATTTAGGTTCTGTAAGCCCTGATCTAAGCGCGGAAGATCCGATTCACTTACGCCCTTTTGGGGGCCATACACAACGGCTGAGCCCTGTGGTCCCGTTAGCGGATTATCTACATCGCAAATTACCGTACAACTTATTTCAGCAAGGGATGGAAGAGCAGTGGAAGCATCAATTCGAGTAATTTGACCCAGTTTTTCGCCACAAAGACCCACCAATGGTTGATCTTTTTGCCAGAAGGTAAATCCAAGGGCTTCGGCCATACCCGTTCCGCCATCGCAGGTTGCGCTACTACCAATTCCTAGGTACAAGTGGTTGGCTCCTTGCTCAATCGCATGTCGAATCAATTGTCCTGTTCCAAAAGTACTAGTCTGCATTCCCTGCCGCTCGTCCTTCCGCAATAGTTGTATTCCAGAGGCTTCGGCCATTTCAATAAAGGCCGTTTTTCGTTCCTTTTGTAAGCTGTACCGACCTTTTACTGACCTTCCAAGTGGATCTTTTACTTCCACTTCTACCCATTCTCCTCCAATATGTTGGTGCAGAATGGCAATGGTGCCTTCTCCTCCATCCGCCAAGGGAAACTCTTGAGTACGAATGCTAGCAGAAGCTGCTTGTAAACCAATACCGATATGGTGAGCAACGGCCGGAGCAGCCAATGAATCTTTAAAACTGTCGGGAGCAATTAAAATTTTCATGGTAGCATATCATTTGAACAGACCAAGATATCATAATCAAACAGGATTCTTCATTGCTCCCTAAATATTTTCCTCTTTGGAGAAGAGCCTTTATTTTTAGGGCATGACCAAAGCCGACTCTTCTTCTTGGTACGCTCCTTTTTATCGAGTCAATTACCCAGACTTTTCCCTCTCCCATTCGTGGCCATACGGAATCGGAATTAGTGCTTTTATCACTTTTTTCGTAGCCCTTTTTTTGCTACCTCCCTCTTTTGCTGGTGTACAAAAATGGATAGAGGCATTTTATTTCGGCTTGGTAACGCTCGTTTTCTACGTACTCAATTCTATAGCCTCCAATTATCTGTTCACCAAGAGGGTTCAGGAGGGGAAATGGCGGATTTATCATCATCTATTACTAACGCTGTGGAATTTCTTGACCATTAGCATTGGAAACTGGGCATTAATCTGGCGGGTTGGAGGTGTAGATTTAAGTCTCTCAGGATTTATCCAAGTGATATTGCTGACGCTCCTTGTTGGAAGTATACCCATTATAGGAGCGACTCTTTTACGCCAGAATATTCAACTAAGAAAACAATTACTCGCGGCCCAACAGATGGAGAAGCCTCCTAGGCATATTACCTCGACTAACCAACAAATAGAAATTGACGATGGTAAAAAGATCCACGTCTTTGATATTCATCAATTGCTATTCGTAGAAGCAAATCGTAACTACATTGAGGTATACCTAAAAGACCAAGCTCCCAAACAGATTCGCTTGTCTATGAAGGCACTGGGTGAGCAATGGTCTTCTCAAGCAGCGGTTGTCCGCTGCCATCGGGCCTTTTTTATTGTTATGGCACAGATTAAAAAAGTGGATGGTAATGCCCAGGGCTTTCAAATATCCCTACGGGATTCGGATCGCTTGGTGCCCGTTTCTCGCACCTATATACCGGCTTTCAAAGCGAAGTACCAAGCGTTGAGCAAAGCATAAAAGATAATTGAATCGGTAAGCGAACAACGGATGGTGTCTAAGTGATCTACTCCGGGTGAGGCAGGTGAAGGGGTTTCCTTTGTCATTGGTCCCCGGGGCCAATACCTAGGTCCCAGTGCTTTGCTTTTGGTCCCAAATGTTTTGCTATTGATCCCAGCCGGTTGCCTTCTGCAAAGGGTGCGTCTACCTTTGGAGGAAAAACAAGAAATGCCTATACTCAATCAGGTTGTGCTGTATTCTCATATTTTAGCCGGTGCTGCTATTTTGGTCTTTGGCACCTACGCGCTAGCCACTAAGCCAGGCGGAAAATCCCATCGTTTGGTCGGTAAGATCTTCTTCTGGTCTATGGCTTGGATTTTTATCAGTACTATCTACATGGTGAGTGCTATTCGTTTCAATCTATTTCTATTGATTATCGGCATTTTCAGTTTTTACCTGTCTTTTAGCGCGTATCGGGTTTTGTACCGGAAGAAAAAGGATCGGGTGCACTGGATGGATTGGACCGGAGCAATACTTACCCTATTGGCGGGTATGGTCATGCTAGGCTTAGCCCTCTGGGTCCTACAGCACCAAGGATTAGGCCCAAGCGTCTACCTATGCGGGATTTTCGGATTTTTCACTGTACAACTGGCTTGGAAGGATATTAAAGTCTTTCGGACGGGAACCCTAGATAATCCGATGTGGTGGCTCTACCAACACATGTCGGGAATGGGTGGTGCGTATATTGCTGGTATTACGGCCTTCTTAGTACAGGCATCCGGGCGGTGGTTTCCGCACTGGGATGGGCAATGGATCGTATGGGTGATTCCGGGGGTACTCGGAGGCATTTTATTATCGATGTACGTTGGGAGTTATCGAAAAAAACATAAAAAAGACCCTAGGCAGGATCCACAAATCGCTCGATGATCTTTTCTAAAGGAGCACCATGCGCTTCTTTAAAGATCGGCTCGTGAAACTTCATTAATTTAAAAAGAATGGGGATCACGAGTCGTTTCTCTTCCAGACACAAGTTTCCGCTAATGATTCGAGAAATATTTCGACTCTGTTCAGAGATCAATAAAAATTCTACCCGACCTGCCTGGGTGAGTCGAACCCGTTTGGAACGGCCATCTTCTGGATCTGGAAATTCTTCGATGAGCCCTTTTCGCAATAGTCTTCGGATAACTTCCATGCCGGGCGAAAACTCGATCATATTCATTTGAACGAGGTCCGATTTTCGGAGATCTCTTTCTTGCATCAGGGTGGCCAAGAAGCTAAAGTCGAACATACTCACTAGTTGGGTACCCTTCATAGCTGTTTTAAAATAATGCTTGGCATGCTGATAAAGCATACCTACGGCGAGTCCCAGTTGCCCATCGAAGTGGGGATGGTCCTCCGGTAACCATTCACCCTTTTCACCCTTTGCATCCTTTCCCATCCTATTGTGCAGATATAGCCAATCCGCGAAGCCTGGCATGTCCGTTCTGCCAGTTGCTTCTTCGTAGGCTT
>JBCDIO010000149.1:0-7296 GCA_038748815.1 Bacteroidota bacterium | reverse complement strand
TGTGTAACCGCAGGAGCTGGCGCTACGGAAGTATCCGTTCAGCTAGAAGGACTTGATCCGGGCCTACCGTACTTCTTACGGGTGCAAGATCTGAGTGCAACTGGTTCTCCGAACTGGGGGGACTTTCAAGTTTGCGTTGATTCTTTGAGCACCTTCGTAGAAGCCACTGCTTCACCAGACACGATCTGTTTGGGGCAAAGCAGTCAACTCAACGCCGAGGGATCGGATGATCTGGACAGCTACACCTGGATGCCCAGCAATACCCTAACCAACCCTAACATTGCTAATCCGCAGGCCTTTCCTTTTCAGACAACCACCTATACGGTGACCGCCCTTTCTGAGGGTGGTAATCTCATTGTGAACGGTGATTTTGAGAATGGGACCACCAGTTTTTCCAGTGCGTATACTTTTGGTCCGGATTCCTTACCCGTTGGACAGTTTGGAACTTTGACCTACGAAGGAACTTATGAAGTGTCTAATAATCCAAATTTGACACATCAGCAATTTGCATCTTGCCCGGATCATACTAGCGGCTCTGGAAACATGCTCGTGGTAAATGGTGCCACCGAGCCCAATGCCAATATTTGGTGTCAGACGGTAGCCGTACAGCCCAATACAGATTACTTATTCTCCTCCTGGGTAACTTCAGTAGCATTTAGTAACCCGGCCGTATTACAATTCTCCATTGACGGGGTTCTACTAGGTGCTCCGTACAGTGCTCCTTTTGGAACTTGCTTCTGGTCAGCATTCAGCGCTACCTGGAATTCGGGGCTCAATACGAATGTCGAAATCTGTATCACCAACCAAAATATTGCGCAAGGTGGCAATGACTTTGCACTCGACGATATTGCTTTCCGAACGTTTGTAGAAGTTACGGATGAGGTAACGGTACACGTTTCAGCGCCAAGCTTAAGTATAGACCAAACGACGAACGCTACCTGTACGGGTATCTGCGACGGAAGTATTTCGGTAAGCGCCAGCGGTGGTTTAGTCGCTACGGATTATTCTTACTCGTGGAGTAATAATGCGACTAGCCCTACCCTTACGGATTTATGCGGTGGAAATTATTCGGTAACGGCCACCGATGATGCTGGCTGTGCCGCCATTGCTAATATTTTGATCCAAGAATCCACCTTCGATGTTACAGCGATCTCGCTGGTTAGCCCTTGTGATATTAGCACCATAGGATCCGCGCAGGCGATTGTGAGTGGAGGCACCATGCCCTATTCCTTCGAGTGGAATAATGGGGAAATGACAGAAGTTGCTAATAACCTAATCGACGGTGTGTACGAAGTTACCGTAACGGATAGCAATGGTTGCAATGCCTCCGCCAGTGTGGAAATCATCACCAATCCCAATGGTTTAGATTTCCCAATCACAGCCTCTGATGAAATGATCTGCGCGGGTGAATCAGTAACATTAAGCACGGATGGAGGTCCTTTGAATGCGATTTTCATGTGGAGTACCGGGCAAGCCGGTGTTTCCTCCATCACGGTATCGCCAACCGAAACCACGAGCTATTCCTTAGACGTTTTAGTGCCGGGGGATAATATCATTATCAATGGGGACTTCGAAGATGGCAGCGTCGGTTTTACCAGCGATTATATTGTGGGTACCGGAGGCCCCTGGGGGCCATTATCCAACGAGGGAACCTATGCGGTTGCTAGCAATACGAATGACGTGCACAGCAATTTTGCTTCTTGTGTTGACAACACCTCAGGAACTGGACAGATGCTTATCGTAAATGGCTCCACGACACCCAATGAGAACGTTTGGTGTCAGGAGGTAGTTATTTCTGCGAGTACCGATTACCAATTCTCCACCTGGATTACGAGTGCCGTGGTCTCCAATCCCGCCATTTTACAGTTTTCCATCAATGGAGCGTTATTGGGGAATCCATTTGGAGCTCCTTTCGTAACCTGTGAATGGGATCAATTTTTCGAGGTATGGAACTCCGGTACAAATACCACGGCGGAGATTTGTATCGTCAACCAAAACACCTCCGGCGGTGGCAATGACTTTGCACTCGATGACATTTCCTTGATTCCTTTATGCTCTACTACTTCGGAGCAGACCATCGAGGTGTCCGTCGTAGAAGCCGACTTTGCTAGCGTGGAAGATATAGACTGTAATGGCAATGGAGGAAGTGCCGAAGTTAGCGTTTCTCAAGGTACAGCACCGTACACTTATGCATGGAGCTCAGGATCGTCCAATGCGACAGAATCCTTCACTACTGCGGGTAGCTACACCGTGCAAATTACCGATGCCTTTGGTTGTCAAACCATTTTGGACCTCACCATTGCCGAAGAAACATTTAATATTGAATCCTTGGATGTCTCAACCTTAGCCTGTGATCCGGTGGATGGCCTGCTGAATACCATCATCCCAGCTTCGGTTATAGTGACCGTCAATCAGGGCAGCGCTCCTTACCAATTTAGCCTAGATGGAGGTGCTAGCTTCAGCGAAGAAAATGTGCTTTCCATTGCAGCGGGTGGTAATTATTCCGTACTCGTACAGGATAGTGAGGGATGCGAAGATATAGCTGATTTCAGCGTAGAACCTTTAGCCATTCCCACGGTCAGTATTCTGGCACCGGAAGACCTTTCCTTATGCGAGGAAACGATCGAACTAAGTGCAGAAATTACCGGTGAAGTTACTTCCGTACTTTGGTCTACCGGAGTGGATGGCTTGGCCATTACCGCTGATCAACCCGGTGATTACGAAGTCACCGTCAATAATGATTTCGACTGCCAAGCCATAGCAACTATTACCATTTCAGAATGTGGCGCTTACGAACTGCCTAACATATTCTCTCCAAATGGAGATAATACGAATGATACCTTTGGACTCCTGAGTGAAGGAGCCGTGGAAGTAGTGGAATTCGCTATCTATAACCGTTGGGGACAAGAGGTACACAATAGTCCGACCCCCTGGGACGGGCGGTTCAACGGCGAACCGCATCCGGCGGATGTATTGTCGTACCGGATAGTGGTTAGTGGCCCCGATGGACCGGAGGTTTTGATCGGAGAGGTAACCCTCCTCCGGTAGCCGCGTTATCACGTTGCCACCCACGTTGCGTGCAAGGTGGGTGGCAACGCGGCTAATCGTCAGTGAGTAGCTGGCGGTAAAGAGCACCCCGAAAATCACCGTTGAGGTTATAGCCGGGCGATTGGACTTCGTTATTTTGGGAGAGGATGATTCCCACAATATCTCGTTTTGGATCAATCCAGAAGTGGGTACACTCGTAGCCACCGCCGACCCATAAGCCATCGTCTCCTTTCCCTTGAATACGCATGGAATCTCCCGTCACCCAGAGATTATAGCCATTATAACCATAAGGATTATCCAACTGAGTATGCGGGGCGTGGATATCGGCGACCGTTTCTTTTTCTAAGAATTGATAGCCGTTCAGTTTGCCTTCGTTTAAGAGCATCCGGATAAAGTCGGTGTAGCCATCCGCGGTGGCCAACATACCTTCTCCCCCGAGATAAAGAGCATGCTCCGGAGCGTAGTCAGGCACATCCGGCCCGAAAATATCGAGCTCTCCCCGTTCGGCAACGCGTAAAATAGAATCCCGGCCCGTAAAGCGCGGGAACAAGGTCACCCCTTCTGGCAGTCCGTATTGTAAACCCTCAATCTGCATGGGCCGAGAAATCCGCTCGGCTACCAGGGTATTTAGCGATTTCCCAGTGGCCTGTTCCGCTACTAAGCCCAAAACGGTGGTGTTGGTTCCGTAGAAATAATCCGTACCGGGGTGCTGAACTAATGGTAATTGAGCCAAGCGATCAATAAGATCTTGACTGTCTTTGGCTTTGGGAAGGTTGACCGCCGCTACCATTGAATCGAGGCAAGGAAAACCGGAGGTCGCATAGTAGAATCCCGCCTCGTGATTTATTAAATGCAAGACGGTCATCACCGAATCATTGGGAACCAGTTCAATCGGGCAAGCCCCGGATCGATCTCCCCAGGCAATCTCGGTGAGCGATTGCCCCTCGGGTCCTACGGCTACCGGCAGATTAGCAAACGCTGGAATGTATTTGGCCACCGGATCTTCTAAGCGTAAAAGACCATCCTCCACCAAATCGAGGGCTACCGTAATGGTAACGATTTTACTCATAGACCAGATTCGGAACCAAGTATCTCCATCTACCACTTGATTGGGCAACAGATCCTGATTGATCGCTCCGTGTTCGTAAAGGCTAGTTCCATCCAGGCTTTCTATCCGTGCGTAGACCATCGGATAAAACCCCTCATCCACGTACTTATCTACGACGGCATCCAGCATTTCTGGATTCGTAATAATAGAGGCCACAATCGGTTCCTGGTTGGAGGTACAGGCCAATTGAGCAGCCAAAAAGAAAATTGGGAGGACGTATCGAAACATCATAATCTTATAATTTTTGGAACCCTTCGTAAGAGACCCAGTCAAAGTCAGCATATCCGGTTAAGGGGTTGCCATTGCTACTGGCGTAAAGACCTAAGTAGTTTCCGGTGTAGCCGTGGCAGACCAAGAGATTGGAAGGCGTTTTGGCAAAAGGAAGGTATTGTTTGCCACCATCCAGTGAATAGGCAAAGTGATACATTCCTTGTTTGGAAATGATACGGAGTAGCACATTCCCTTTGTAATCGGGTAAAGGAAGCCTTTTATGTATATAGGAGGCCTTACCGCGCTCTTTAATGGCCAGTTGGAGCTGTTCTTGTTCTTCCTTTGCCCCTATAATCGTAAAGTTCAGGTAATTATCATCCTGAATAAACAGGCTCATACCGGCTTCGGAGTTCTCGTGTTCCGGATAAAATTCCATCCTCAATGCATAGCTAAAATTTGTTTCCGTTTGGCGAATCCCCATCTGACTACAGCGCCCCCGCTCCTGGATGGTATCGGGGTTTTGATAAAGGCGGAGCGAGCCTGGATGGTCTTCTAATGAGTATACTCTTTCTAATGGAACCCTGCGGAAATTCCAGGCCAAATTGAGCTTATCCGCATCAAAGTTATCCGTAAATCCAGTACGAGAATGCTGGGGGTGATCGGGAAAAGGGAGTGGGTTGAGTCGCTCTACCCGCCCGGTTTGCGGAGCGCAAACCGGGTATTCGTACTTGACCTCTTTCCATTCAAAAGGTTCCTGTTCCCATTGCACGGGCAACAAATGGGTTTCTCGTCCCATATTGGAATGGCGCCCCTCTTCTCCCCGAATACCTAAACAAACCATATACCAACGGCCATCCGGTAGTTCCAGCATATCGGCGTGCCCCGTACTATTCACCCAGAAATCGTAGGATAGGTGACGGGAACTCAGAATTGGGTTACGCGGATTCGATTGGTAAGGGCCGGTGATCTCATTACTCACTGCGACCATGACTGCATGATTAAAACTGGTCCCCCCTTCGGCAATCAGTAAGTAGTACCGGCCATCTCGCTTGTACATATGGGGACCTTCGGCCCAGGTCCCTTGACAAGCACCCCGCCACAGATAGTGCCGTTCTCCTTTTAGAGCCCACTTATTTAGGTCTAATTCTTGCAGCCAAATTTCCCCTTCTCCGTTAAAGTTTGGATTCTCCGGAGCGTGGTTACCGACGTACCAAACCCGGCCGTCGTCGTCAAAGAAAATATCGGGATCAATACCCGGAGCTCCGATGATATGATGGGGGTCGGACCAGGGTCCTTCGATATTTTCTGCGGTGATAATAAAGTTGATAAACTGGGTGGGTTCTTCCGGATTAGTCGGTGTGTAAACGTTGGTGGTAATGATATAAAAGGTCCCATCATGATACCGGATGGTAGGGGCATGGATGCCACCCCGCTGCTGGACATCAACCAGATTATTGGGCGATTGGCACTGCTCTTCTCGATGCAATCCATAAGCTACCAATTCCCAATTGACCAAATCCTTGGAATGATGAATGGGAAGCCCCGGGAAATACTCGAAAGAAGAATTAACGATGTAGTAATCATCCCCCACTCGGCAGATAGAAGGATCGGGGTAGCCCCCGGGAAGGATCGGATTCACAAATTGAGGGGCCTGACTATTTCCAGATAAAGGGATTAGCAAAAGGGCTAGTAAAAATACTGGATCAAATAGCGTATACTGCTTCATTCCATGCTTTATAAAATGGGTCCGAGAATATTTGTCAGGGTGGATGTGCCAATCCATATTTATTTGATTTCAACGACTGACGATGCATCCAGAATACGAGCGGCATTCGGATCCGCTGAGCCACCAAACTTCCACAGTTCTCCTTCTTCAGTCATGCGCCGATAACCCCCTTCGCTGCCGTAGCAATCCCAGGTAGTGACGTATATTTTTGCACCTTGGAGGTCTTCTATATAACCCAATGCCTCTGGTGAAAATTGAAAAGTAATCTTGCGGCTTTCGGGATCTACCTTGATCGTCGGAGCAACGGATAATTTCTTCGGTGCCGTTTGATCTTTTTCCTCCGCCGCGTAATAAGCCACTTGCCAACCACCTAAGTAAGCTGCATAATCCCAGGCAAAATCAGCCGGAGCATCCGCTTGCAACATCGATAGCCGTTGGCTTCCCTTCCCGTTGGGGAGATCAATAAAAAGGTGGAAAAGTACGTGATCAAATCCATTGGGTGGCAACCAGGCTTGACTGAGTGCTCCCATCGTAAGCTCTACCATCAAGTTACCGCCAAAGGAGGTTGTTTCGACTTCCAAAATATCCATCTGAGCCCCGTAGCTGGGGTCCTGGGGCTTGCGATAATTCCTGGCAAGGCCATGATCATCACCCGCTGCATCCACTACTCGGGATTTACGGCCTTGAATCGCAATATCTGTTTGAAAAGTCGTGAGTGGTAAGGCTTGATTAGTAGCCGGACAGTAGATCGTAAAATCGTGTTTCGAGCGGCCAAAAGGGAATTTGGTCAGTGGAACCTCCACTTTCCAGTTTCCATCGGGGTCCGTTTGTAGTGGGATGGCACGCTTCAGCTTTCCGTCGATGACTAAAAGATGCGGATGAATGGTATTGGTGAGTTTTCCTTCAATCCAGAAATTGTCCGAAAGAACAGCTCCGTCTATCTGCGTATCCAAAGTCACGGAAGAAGGCCCAGCAAGATGGGTTTGCGTAGTTTCTGAAACACTAAAAAGTCCGGCAGCCCGAGGCGCTAGGACCGTCGTTAGCGCTCCTTTTTCGTCTACCTGCAAGGGGCCAGAAAAATGAAGCCCTTGTATCAATTCCAAGCGAGTGCCCGCCGCGGCTCCCGTTTCAAGGCGGGTTAACAGCATGGGCTCTTCGGCGGTATTGAGCAATACCAATTGTTCTTCTCCATCATACTTACGGC
>JBCDIO010000148.1:0-7303 GCA_038748815.1 Bacteroidota bacterium | reverse complement strand
AGAAGGTAGCGAAGTATCCGCATTTAGTAAGTATTTGATGGATCCAGAAAGTGGTATTTCCTACGAAGAACCTTCTCCCAATACCTTTTCTTTCAACTCACCCTACGGAGCTTGCCAACATTGCAAAGGCCTCGGCAAAATTAATACGGTAGACCACGATAAAGTAATCCCGGATCGCAGCAAAAGCATCAATGATATCGGGATTGTACCGTTCGGAGAGGTCCGCCAGAATATGACCTTTAAGCAGCTACGAGCGATTGCTAAAAAGTACGAATTTACCTTCGCCACACCCATTGAGCAAATTCCGGAAGAAGCTCTCAATACCATTCTGCACGGAGGAGACGATTCTTTTCAAATCCGATTGGGTAAAGGCAAGCACGATTACGAATATAACCTAGCCTACGAAGGCCTGGTGAAGATGCTCGAGCGCTGGTATTCGGATACCACCTCCGAAAAGGTACGGAGCTGGGCAGAAGAATTCATGACCGTAGCCACCTGCCCCACTTGTGATGGCCATCGCCTCAAGCAAGAAAGTCTACACTTTAAGATTGCGGGCTACCACATCGGAGACTTGGCGGTTATGGACATCGCAGAGCTCCGGCAAACGCTGGAAGGCGTTGAAGAACAACTGGAAGAAAGGGATCGTTTGATCGCCAAAGATATTCTCAAAGAACTCCGACTTCGACTAGGATTTCTTTTGAACGTAGGGTTGGATTATCTTTCCCTTAATCGCCCCGCGCGAACGCTGTCGGGGGGAGAATCTCAGCGAATTCGCTTAGCTACACAGATCGGGTCTCAGTTGACAGGGATTACCTATATTCTGGACGAACCGAGTATTGGACTACACCAACGGGATAATCAACGACTCATCGAAGCACTGCAAGAATTGACGGCGATTGGAAATACAGTAATCGTTGTTGAGCATGATAAAGATATTATGTTGGCTTCCGACTTCCTCATTGACCTTGGGCCTGGGGCCGGAAAACACGGTGGGGAAATTGTTGCCATTGGCCAACCCGAAGAATTTCTGACCAAAGACACATTGACCTCTCAGTATTTACGAGATACTCGAAAAATCGAGGTGCCAAAAAAACGTCGCAAGGGGACCGGTAAGACTCTAACCTTAGAAGGGTGTACGGGCAATAATCTGAAGGATGTGTCTATCAAGATTCCATTGGGTACCCTTACGTGTGTAACGGGAGTTTCTGGGTCTGGAAAATCGACAACGATCAATGAGACGCTCTATCCTATTCTGCGCAAACACTTCTATAAGTCGATCAAAAAGCCAATGCCCTACACGAAGATCAAAGGGCTAGAACATTTAGATAAAGTGATCGAGATTGATCAATCTCCGATTGGACGAACGCCCCGATCGAACCCCGCTACCTACACAGGGGTTTTCTCTGATATCCGGAAAATCTTCTCCGACCTTCCCGAATCAAAGATCCGGGGGTATAAGCCAGGCCGTTTCTCCTTCAATGTCAAAGGGGGGCGCTGTGAAGTGTGCCAAGGTTCTGGAAAACGGGTTATTGAGATGAACTTCCTACCGGATGTTTATATCGATTGTGAGAATTGCATGGGGCGCCGCTATAACCGCGAAACACTCGAAATTCTGTATAAAGGAAAATCCATTTCTGACGTACTCGACATGACGGTCGATGAAGCGGTGGAATTCTTTCAGCCCATTCCGAAAATTTTCCGCAAAATGAAAACCTTGCAAGATGTAGGGCTGGGGTATATCACGCTCGGACAACAGGCAACCACCCTTTCTGGTGGAGAGGCTCAGCGCGTAAAACTCTCCGAAGAATTGTCTAAGCGCGATACCGGGAATACAATCTATATTCTGGACGAACCCACCACCGGTCTACACTTCGAAGATATCCGCCAACTTTTGAATGTGATCAATAAATTGGTCGATAAAGGGAATACAGTAGTGGTTATCGAACATAACATGGATGTGATCAAAGTGGCGGATTACATCATCGATATGGGGCCAGAAGGTGGGCACCGGGGAGGGCAAGTTGTCGCTTCGGGGACCCCCGAAAAGATTGCTAAAGTTAAAGAAAGTCACACCGGGCGTTTCTTAATACCAGAGTTGTAATCATGGAGGATTTAACGGGGGGCTGCTAGCATTTCTAAAATTTCGCTATTTTTATAAAGGGGCTATAACCAACTAAAACGGCCGCCACAAGCTAGGACGTTCATAAAAGACCAAACGTTTTCCCCTCTATGAAAAAATGGGTTAACCAACTATTTAAAAGCTACTACGAGTATCGAATGCATCGGATTAAGCGCTTTATGCAACATCCTGATGTGACACAAGAACGAGTACTGCAAGAATTACTGACCGCCGCCCAGCACACCGAATGGGGCAAGCAGTACGATTACCGTTCTATTCGTACCCAAGCAGTTTACGCCGCTCGAGTTCCCGTTTCTGACTACGATGGACTAAAGCCGTATATTAATCGTATGATGCACGGTGAACGCGATGTGCTCTGGAACGGACAAGTCCGCTGGTTCTCAAAATCCTCGGGTACTACCAACGACAAGAGTAAATACATCCCGGTTTCACGACAAAATCTACACCGTTGCCATATTCGGGGTACCTGGGATACGATGACCCTGTTCTACGACATGCGCGACGATGCCCGCCAGTTTGAATGCAAGAGCTTAGTAATGGGGGGAAGCCTCGCTCCTTTTGAGCCTTACCCTCGGTCGATGCGCGGAGACGTATCGGCGATTATGATCAAACATATGCCGTGGGTGGCTCGTTCTTTTTTTACGCCCGATTTTGAAACAGCTCTCCTGTCCGATTTCGAAGAAAAGATCGAACGTATTGCACATATCCTGGCCAAAGAGCCCGAGCTCGTGATGGTAGGAGGAGTGCCTACCTGGACGGTAGTATTATTCCGGCGGGTCCTCGAAATTACCGGAAAAAGCCATCTTTTAGAAGTCTGGCCGCATTTGCAAGGCTATATACACGGTGGCGTGAGTTTTACACCCTACCGCGACCAATTTAAGGCCTTTCTGCCAGACCCTTCGATCACTTATCAAGAGATTTATAATGCGTCGGAAGGGTATTTTGCCGTGCAAGACAGCCCGGATAGAGATGATATGTTACTGCTGCTTGACAACGGCGTTTACTACGAGTTTTTACCCATGTCAGAATGGGATAAAGAGTTCCCAAAAGCCGTTCCCTTGGCAGAGGTAGAAACCGGTTGTGACTATGCGATGCTGATTTCTTCCAATAGCGGACTCTGGCGCTATAAGATTGGCGATACGGTTACCTTTACCTCCGTGCGTCCCTATCGAATCCGCATCACCGGTCGTACCAAACAGTTCGTCAATGCCTTTGGGGAAGAATTGATGGTAGAGAATGCAGATCGTGCGCTCGCCAGAACCTGTGAGGAGTTCGGTATAAGGGTGGTGGATTATACCGTCGCGCCTATTTACTTTGAGGGGGATGGTAAAGGAGGTCACCAATGGTTGGTAGAGTTTGACCGGATTCCTAACAATTTGGAAGCTTTTGCGGATCATCTGGACCTGGAATTGCAGGAGGTGAATTCGGATTACGAAGCCAAGCGATATAAGAATATGGCTTTACATCGACTACGTTTGCGAGCCCTGCCCGTTGGGACCTTCCACCGTTGGATGCGTTCACGAGGCAAATTTGGTGGTCAGCATAAAGTACCACGCTTAGCTAACCACCGGCAGTATGTAGAAGAAATACTGCGATATTTGGAAGAAGAGCCCTTTAGCTTATAACCTATGGATCCGGATCATATTTTTACGCAGACAAAAGAGGTCATTAGCCGTGACTTTGAGTTACAAACTCCAGAAGACGGAATGACGGAAGAAGAACTGCTACTCGTTCTTGCAAATCGGGTAGCTTACCTCATCGAAAGTAATATGGAGTTTCTTCTTTCTTTGATGTACCGCATGGATATTAAAGAATCGCTAGTCAACCAAGCCCTATCGCCCGGCTCTTCAGACCCACCGAATATTGGCTTAGCCAAGCTGATTATGCAACGACAACGGCAGCGTATTGCCACTAAGGTTGAGTATAAACAGCCTAAGATTGAAGACCTAGAAGAAGGTTTAGAGTATTAGAACTATTTCCTGCATCCAGGAAATAAAAAAGGTTGGTGCGAAGCACCAACCTAAACGAAACGTTATGGCTAATTTACTACTAACTATCGGTTCTATTGGATGAAAGTGATCATCCGGTTTTCGGCGCTATTCTGGTGCTTTGGATCCGCTTTTACGGCTTGTTCCAGAACCAGCTCACCGGGGGCCAAATACTTGATACGTGCTAAGTACGTGTATTCAGTAGATGCAATCTGCTTGTCTTCCGCTACGAAAAATAAAATGAACTGTCCATCTTGCGAGATTTCGTAGTAACCCGTTTCCGTCTGAATTTCAGTTTGGTTACCGAAGTTCTTTACGTAGGTGCCGTTTGGCAGGAATTCGTATTCCAAGAATAGTCCCTGATTGTGGGCCATTTTGCTAGCGGCACCGTTTAAGTCAAACGGGATAGTGGCACTACTCCAGTTCCCTACTAAATCCGCTTGCTTTAGGTTTAGACGGATGTCCGTTTTCTTTGGAGAAAAGTCCAGGTAGATTTCTTCGTAACTCGTTACGTCCGTAAGAATTAAACCGTTGCATGTAGCAGCGAGCTTAAACATCTCTTCGTCACCTAGGCGTTGGTTGCTCAGGATTAAAAAAGGAGTTTTGTTGTACTCCTCCACTCGCCATAGGCAAGAACGGTATTCAGCGTTCCCTGCTTTGTCAAATTCTAGGATATCGACAACTCCGTAGGGTTGAAACTGGTAGACCAGATTTCCGGCGTGTGCGTATTGGGTTTCTTCGGACCATACGCCGGTTTCTAAATCGGTGCGGTAGCGATCGGATACACTCAGAGAGCGGTCAAATTTTGTGACTCCGTCGCGGCAATTGTTTTCAGTGGTTTCAATGTTTGCGAGGGCTGTAAATGAAACAGCCAAAGAGAGCAATACAGTCGAGATAAGCGATTTCATTACCAATTATTGTTTTTCTGATTTATTGTGGCTACTAAAAAATTTGGTTTTGGGTATGTTTCGCTTCTATAGACAAAATTATATTCCAGGGGATGCATGAATCAAGAAAACCTTGACGAGTAGCCCGAAATACTCGACAAAGAACGCATTTTACCGATAGAATGTTGGTGGAAAATTGTGACGCCCATTTTGGGAGGCAATAGGAAAATCGGAACCTTTTTGGAGGGGAAGAATGCCCTTCTACGAGTCTAAAGAATTCGAAATAGAAGGCGAATAAACAAGGAGTACACGAAATGAAATTTTTTTTGAAGAAAAGATGAGTCGAGATCAAAAAATAAAGTTTGGTTAATCTATATGCTTCTTGCAAGGACGATATCATCCAAATTTACCTTCAAAGAAGTAAGGTCAAACCTTTTTTAGGGCCTATTTTTAGCGTATCTTCTTTTGTAAAGATTGACCCTGAAAAATTTGAACCATGCAGCGTATTTTTCTCTTCTTGTTTCTTGTTTTGCCGCTTTTTTCGTTCTCCCAAAACTGGAATCTTTTCCCCGCAGGACAAATTTCTAACTTCGGAAAGGCCTCTCTAGAAGAAATTGACTGCCACATTTGGGTAGATTCTACGTCCATCACACCCGATGGAGATA
The DNA here is from genome assembly GCA_038748815.1 of Bacteroidota bacterium. Lineage (GTDB taxonomy): Bacteria > Bacteroidota > Bacteroidia > Chitinophagales > Saprospiraceae > JBCDIO01. The sequence goes on along the minus strand of JBCDIO010000148.1, from coordinate 1,623 downwards.
GTATTTTTTATCTAAATCGGATCGCTCGACAAGTTTTCAATGGGCAGGAACTGCAATATTGCGTACTAAACCAACAGCAATTTCTGCAGCGCCAAGTCCTTAAAATAGGAACCGGCACGTATCATTTTCAGGGGGATTCGTCCACTTTTGTTCTCTTAGTGGATCAGCCCATAGGAGCGGAATGGATTTTTGATACTACCAATCAAGTATCAGCAACGGTAGTAGATGTTTTGGAAGAAGAAGCCTTCGGCGTTCCCGATTCTACGCAGATTATTAGCCTTTCGTCGGGCGATAGCATTCGGCTTTCAAAACGTTTTGGCGTTTTGAGCTTTCCTGATTTATTTGGGGGAGGCGCTCCTTTTTCTTTGGTGGGGATAGACCAAACACCGTATGGTCTGCAAGTGCCCAAAGCGAAAGACTTTTTCGCTTTAGAACCGGGGGATAGCTTGTTTTATAATGGTAGCGATGGGATAGGTTATATGTGGGGATGGAATGGTTACGAAAAAGCGTATGTCTACGTAGGAGATGTATCAAGTGGAGATACCGTAAGAAAAGTATTCGATGTGATTACTAGAAATGAAATCTATAACACTGCAGCTGCAACGAACTGGGTATATTATTCAACGGTCTATTCAACGGATACTATTGAGGTGCTACCGGATCACTATACCAATCATTATAAAGGAGAAGTTATTGCCATTGATGCCATGACTCCAGAATGTCCAGAAGCCTGCTGTCCTTATCATTATGATGATCCGATGTTTAGCATTGTGGAGTATCGGTATGGCAACGATGGAACGTTTTTCAAAGAATTAGGGGATGAATTCGGGGAAACGCCCTTGCTTGTTCCATCGGTAGGAGGAGATTCTCTACTGCAAGTTTCCTGTGTTTATTGGAGTTACTTTAATCAATATGAAATAGGCCCAGGGCTGCGAAAGTGGGAGAACCTTTGTTTTGAGTCTACGGGTTGGCAAACGCTGGCCGGTTCCGTTATTGATGGTGTGCAAGCGGGCTTCACCTACTCTATTGCGTATTTAGAAAACACCTTATCTACGGATGATCTATTGATTGGCAATAATGATCTAAAAGTCTTTCCCAATCCAGCCAATGATTTTTTGACCTTGCAGTGTGCCTCAAGCCATAAGTGGTCGGCGGTAGAGGTTTTTAATGCTCGGGGCGAGCTGGTGCAAGTCTATCGAGGTTCTTTCTCCAAGGAGTTTGGTTTTGCCATCGGAGATTTACCGGAGGGTGTGTATTTCTTACGGCTAATCGAGGAAGATTCCGGGCGTTTTTTGAGTGCTTCCTTTCAGGTGAGTAGGTAGCGAAATGGCGCGCCGCGTCTTACCCCTTTACGTCTACGAGACCTCACCCCGAGTACTCGGGGAGTAGACGTATGGGGTTCAACTCCAATATGCAACCCTTTTTAAATCCTAACAAATCGGGCCGATGTAAGAAAATGGTGGAAGGGAGAACTAGATTTCCGCAAATTACCGGTCGTCTTTTCTCCGCATGGGCCCTATTCTTCCCGATATACGAAGTAAGAAAAACCGTGCCCTTTCCCCCATCTTAACATTTGCTTCTCCCCGCTGACCTTTTTACCTTTATAACCAAACCACTTCGCTT
>JBCDIO010000147.1:0-7317 GCA_038748815.1 Bacteroidota bacterium | reverse complement strand
TTCTTGATTGCTAAGCACATCCATCCGCGACTGGGGGGCTCGTAATAAAGTATGTACGAGCGGAGTGGGTATCCCCTTGTCGTTCAGGGCGGTAACGAGTGCCTCTCCGATCCCCAACTCGGTTAGTAACTGGTCTACGTCGTAGAAATCGGTCAAAGGATAGTTTTCGGCGGCTAACTTAATGGCTTTTCGATCTTTAGCCGTGAAAGCACGTAGTGCATGCTGTACCTTCAAACCCAATTGACCCAACACATCATTCGGAATATCGGCCGGATTCTGCGTTACAAAAAACAGCCCCACCCCTTTCGAACGAATCAACTTGACGATCGCTTCGATCTGATCCATAAGTACATCGGAAGCCTCTTCGAAAACCAGATGTGCTTCATCAATAAATAAGACCAGCTTAGGCTTTTCTTGATCTCCGGCTTCTGGAAAGGTGGCGTATATCTCGGCCAAAATCTGGAGCATAAAGGTGCTAAATAACTTGGGTCGATCTTGGATATCCGTCAGGCGAATGATAGAAACAACGCCCTTACCGTCTTGGTCTACTCGACATAAGTCATCTACATCAAAGGAGGTTTCGCCAAAAAAAAGCTCCGCACCTTGTTGCTCTAGTTCGATGATTTTACGCATAATCGCTCCCACGGAGGTAGAACTAATCCGGCCGTATTCTTGCTCGATTTCCTCTTTTCCTTCCCCGATGAGGTATTGGATGGTTTTCTTGAAATCATCCAGATTGAGTAATGGGAGTGCATTGTCGTCACAGTACTTAAAAACTAGAGCAGTGATTCCCGACTGGGTATCATTTAAACTAAGAATTTTGGAGAATAATACGGGGCCAAATTCGTGGACCGTAGCTCGTAGCCTCGCCCCTTTCTCTTCCGAAAGACTAAGAAACTCCACCGGGCTTCCCGAAGCATTGAACGGGATGCCAATCTTGGCGTGGCGTTCATCAATTTTCGGGTGCCCTTCACTAGCGACTGCAATACCGGACAAATCTCCTTTAATATCCATCAGCAGCGAGGGAACACCTACTTCGGATAGTTGTTCCGCAATGATTTGGAGGGTTTTCGTTTTCCCGGTACCCGTAGCTCCAGCAATCAAACCATGCCGGTTAAGGGTTTTGAGTGGAATCTTAACGAAAGTGTCGACTAAGGCTGTCTTTTCAACCATCGCACCACCCAAAATGATGGAATCACCCTTGAAGGTGTATCCCTTATTGATCGTTTCTGGAAAAGAAAGTTTTTCGCTCATTTGTGACTTAAATTATGTGCGTAAAGCTAACCAGACCACTCGGTATGACCAAATCTTCACTCGCTTTTGCCCCTACTCTACTTTCCAAGCCCATTGCTCGGCGGTAAACGTTTGCTCAACGATTGTTTCAAGACTGTCGAGGAAAAAAGATTCAAAAAGGTCTAGTTGTATGATATTTTCGAGGGAATCAATAGAAACAGCTGTCCATTCATTCATTGGATTCCGCAATAATCCCAGGCCTTTAACCTCCGGTTCTACGGGGTCAAGGATGGCCGAAAACCAAGTATTTGACGAATCTGGAACTGGGCCGGTCACGATATAAATCTCGTCAAACTGCCCGGCCCAGTACCCCCAATAAGCGGGTAAAGGACGAATCTCTGCAGGAAGGGGTGCGATCAGGTAATCTTTGCAGGTGTTTTGAACGCTAGCCACGGGCGGCCAAAAGCCACTCAGCTCTACCCCAGTCCGCTGTTCTTCTAAGGTGCCCGGTCGGCTTCGTTCTCCAATGGGGATTTGCTTACCCTCCAGTGGAAAAGCCAACCATTGTAATTGCCCAGTGGAATCGAGGCCTCGACTAAAATAGGACTGATGCTGAATGGTATCCGCAGTCGGCAGGTAAAATCGCTCTTCGGGAGGAATTACGGTCGGAGTGGTAGGAGTCAGCATTTCCCAGAACCATTCATTCTGGCGTAGAAAAAATGCGGTAAAAGCGACCAAGCCCAAAAAGAAAAGAAGCCCAAGGCGGATAATGACCGTTGAGCTTCCTTTCCCTTTCCGTTGGTGGTTCATCCTAAATTTGGCCATAGTGATTGCGTTTCGGGGCCAAAATAGGAATCAATTTCTTTTTATTTCAACGATCTCTACCCGGCGCTCGACGGCTGCCGAGGGACTGTATACCGAATTCCGGAGATCTTCTAACTCATCACTGATTGCGGTACTAGCCGTCGTTTCTCCGAAAGGCGATTCTGAAATAACCAGCTGCCCCGATTTGATGTACTCCGCAAAGATACCTTTCTGGTAACTTTCGAAATGGTTGCGCAAACAGGAGATTCGACGTTTACTTAGTGCGAGGTTATAGTTACTTTGGGCCCGCGGACTGGTAAAACCACGCAGGAATATCTCGACCGTTTGCCCTTCTTTAAGGGCTACCAGTAAGATATCCGAGAAGCGATTTAGTCGGTTAAATCCTTTTTTTACCTCATCCTCAAAGAAATCCTCCACAAATTCCTCCGCCTCGGTGACCTGATCCTCGTCTTCTAGTGGAGAAACATATTCCGAGATATACTCATACTTGCGTCCGTAGTACCGTTCGTAGGTTTCCTGGTAATCCTTTTTGGTGGTAGTTTTGCGAGTCCGACGATCCGGTTCATCATTGTCAAAATACAGGGTCAAGGGAAGAAATTCTTCCAGGCTGGTAGGTTCCTTAGGCGGCATTGGAGTCACTACAGTAGTTACCGGTGGATTGATTACTACGGGATCTGGCTCTGGGGGTAATTCCAGATATCGTACCTTATAAATGTCGTTACAACAAGCCTTGTTAGCCTTGTCCAAATAAAAGGAGCCAATGCGATTGGAAGAGAAATGGGCTGTTTTAGCATCGGGTGCTAAGGTGTAATACACGTCATTGTAGGACCCATTGATCGGAAATGGCAAATGCTCCGGTTCGGCAAACGTAAGGCTGTCTTGGAGGGCTGAATAAATATCGTGTCCGCCCATATTTTGGTAGCCCTCGGAAGAAAAGTATAGAGTCTGGGTGGCGGTGTGATAAAAAGGGGTAATGTCGTCTTTTTCCGTATTGATCGATTCCAGATTTTGCGGCTTCCCAAATTTTTTGCCGTCCATTTCACAAAACCAGATATCCAATCCCCCTTTACCGTTTTCGCGGTCACTCACAAAGTAGAGCAATTCCTTTTGGCGAATGGAGTCATAGCCAATACTGGGATGTGTGTTGGTATATTTTTCGCTGTTAATTTCGGCGGGAAGTGCTTTCGCTGTGATTGCCCAACGGCCCCGTTTATCTTTCTCCCGGTAGAATAATTTGCAGTGGATTCCTCCGGACTCTTTATAGGTGCAGATTGTGTAATACAGCCGGTTCTGGTCGCGATTTAGCGTCATATGAGCGGTTAGCTTCCCCTCCTCATTAAACTTACGACGCATCGTTTTTCCCTTGCTGGCATTGAGGCTGTAAAGCACTTTGGATAGTCTTTTCGGAGGGTCAGATTTATCGTTTTTATCCTCGTACCGAAACGACGTGTAATAAAGCGTATCTCCCATTTGGAGCGGACCAAATTCAGAGTACGGGGTATTTACTTCTTTTTCCAGATGTTCTAATTCAATGAGTTCACTAGCTTCTTTGACTTTTTTTGCGGCCCAGGTACAAGTTTTTAGTTCAGCCTTGGCTTGGTCCAAAAATTCGCCCTTTCCTCCCGTTTGACTATTGATGAATTTCCGATAATAGTCTTTCGCATCCTCGTAGTAACCTTGGTTTTTCAAGACGGTGGCCATCCGGAATTTGAGCAGTGGAAACGTCTTGACATCCGTACTGGTCTCTAGTTTACGGTAATACTCTTCCGCAATTTCATAGGCGTAGAAAAGACGGGCTACTTCCGCGTATTTATATTGTAAATCAACATTATCTGGTTCGATGGCCAAGGCCCCTTGGTAGTGAAAAAGGGCCGCATTGTAGTCCTGTTCCTCAAAAGCCTTATCACCAGCTTTGAGATAAGACTTAACGCTTTGGGCAAACACTGATTCTGTCGTAGAAAGAAAGAAGAGTGCGAGAAGAAGCAAACCAATTCGCTGCATAGAGTCTAAATTTGGACTTTGGTGAAAGGGGTTTTCTAAAAGATAGGACAAGCTTTAAATATAGGAGGCGGACTGGGACGCTTAAGGATGTAGCATAGTGAAATTTCCGGCCCCCCGCGACGATTGGTCGCAATGCTAAATTCGGAGGTGTTCACGTCGTAGGTAAAGGCCCCTTTCCAGTTGGTGTATCGGATTTCTAAATAAGGAATCAAGGCATCTCCAAATCGAGCCAGGGTACCCAGGGCTATACTTGTTTCTTTGCTTTGCTTCGTATTGAGGTGGTAACGCAGCATTCCACCACTCAAATAGCTACGGTACGGGCCTTGAAATTGTGCTTGACCAACGATTTCAACGTCTATAACCGGGCTCACTTGAATATTCGCTCGCAGATACGGATTGAATCGCATCATTCGGCGCACATTCTTCTCTTCAAAGAAAGAGGCATTAGGTCGACTCAGCTGCTGGCTACCTAGGCCGACGTCTACCGCAGTTCGGGTATTGGGTAATTGGTAGTGAAGGTTCAAGCCTGCGCCCAGGTCCATTTCGGTATTGGTAGAATTCTGGTTAGGCTCTCCGTTGCCAAGGTTCGGATTGTATAGTTCCCCGTCAAATTGCTCGTCAAAGGATAAGAGTGTAAAATCGAAACTACGGTTATTGATAGCAACAGAAACACCAGCGGTGATAAATACTTGTTTGCCGATTGGATAGGTATAAGACCCCAATCCCGCTAGTCGGATTTGTTGCATTTCTCCATCTCCCGCCTTATCGGCTGATAAAATTCCTCCAACACTGAGGTAGCCTTCTTTGAGAATTTTGACCGGCAGACGAGTATCAAAGGCCGCCGAAAAGGTTCGGTAATCAACCGGTACCGATTGCCACTGGGATCGATAAATACCGCAGGCTCGGTAATCTCCATCGAATACGCCTACTAAACCCGGGCTTGTGTAAATGGCGTGATTAAAGAACTGTGAAAAATGCAAGTCCTGCGCGGTCAGAGAAATGGTGCAAAACAAGCTAATCGTAAATAATTTCCATTTCATTCTTTTGGGATCTAGTACAGTAGTCAAATTAAAAATTTCTGCCAGTAACAGGAAGAAAATACTAATTTAAGCATTCCTTTGACTCAAATCAGCACCCGCATGAAGTGGCAGATCGGTATAACTGGTGGCATTGGGAGCGGTAAATCCACCGTTGCCAGTATTTTTAAAACATTGGGGATTCCCATTTACTCCGCCGATGATCGGGCGAAGGCCTTAATGATGGAAGACCCTATTCTCATAAACCAGATACGCTCAACCTTTGGAGACGCTGCTTACCGAACAGATGGAACCTTAGATCGGGCTTATTTAGCCAAAATCGTTTTTAAAGATCCCGATCAATTGCGAAAGCTAGAATCCTTCGTCCACCCAGCCGTGGCTCGGGACACCCACGCCTGGCAACAAAGGCAGGTGGATGTTCCCTACACCCTACGGGAAGCGGCCCTACTGTTTGAAGCAGGGGGATACAAGCACCTAGATCAGATTATTACTGTTTATACTCCCCAAGAAGAACGCGTTCAACGGGTGATGGAACGTGACCAAACGACCCGAGAAGCCGTGCTTGCGCGTATGGCTCAGCAGTGGTCGGATGAAGAAAAGATGGCGCGCTCCGATTATATCATCCATAACTATGCCAATCGTTCCTTGATTCAGCAGGTACTCGCTATCCATCGCCAAATCCTACAACTAAAACCCGCTTAAAGCATGCCCCAACCAGAACTTATTTTTCGCACGGCCCAAGCCGTAGAAGAACACCTTCGGCAAACGGGCTCTTTGGCCTGTTGCACCCTCCAGGGAATTGACTTCACCGAGACTATGCTCAACTTAGAATTGGTGCATTTGGAACAAACCAGTTTTTTGGGATGCACGCTCCCACCCCAACACGCTGCGCGCTTACAAGAACAAGGGGCAATGATTTACCCGGTACAGCCCGGCTTACCCTATGATCCATTTCGGAATAATCTTTACACCTGGCAAGAATTGAGCAAGCCAGTAACCGCTGACTTGACAGTGGATTGGATTATCTACCAACACTTTTACCAGCGTAAAAACCAAACCCCGGTTCTAGAGGCTCTTTCTCAACGAATACACGATCATTCGATTGATGTAGCCTTGAAAGAATACTTGGGGATCGATGAAGATGGAATGACTAAACAACGCTGTGTAGGGTTCATGGGAGGACATAGCACCCGGCGGGATGATCTTAATTTTACCCGTTCGGTCCAGACGGCTAAGCTGCTTACAGAGGCCGGGTATTTAGTGATTAGCGGAGGTGGCCCCGGTATCATGGAAGCTGCCAATTTGGGCGCTTATTTGGCGGGGCAATCGGATGAGTTGGTAGCACGTATTTTGCAAAGACTCCAGCAAGCTCCTCACTACACAACGGATGGTTACGTTGAAGCCGCCGAAGAGGTGTTAGAATGGGTACCCGCCGGTGCCGCCAGCATTGCGATTCCCACCTGGTTCTATGGGCATGAACCCAGTAACTTATTCGCTTCGGGTATCGCTAAATACTTTTCAAATTCCATTCGGGAGGATAACCTGCTGGCATTGTCTTTACACGGGATCGTATTTGCTCCAGGCAGTGCTGGTACTACTCAGGAGATCTTTCAAGATGCCACCCAAAATCATTACGGCACGTTCAATTACTACAGCCCTATGGTTTTTCTGGGCACTGAGCGATATACCAAAGAGACGAAGATTTATCCCTTGTTGCAATCTTTGGCGGAAGGAAGAGACTATGCTCCCTTACTCCATTTGACGGACGAACCACAGGACGTCGTGCGGTGGTTAAAAGAGCATCCGCCCATTCGGAAAATAGAAAAGTAGTTATACCCCTAGTTCTTCGTCGGCCCGGGCTAAACCGGCTTTGTAGGCTTCCAGGCACCGCTCCCGCGCCATTTTGTGATCGACGATTGGCTTTGGATAGGCACCAGACTCGTATTCTGGCACATAACGCTTGGTGTAACGGAAGTCCTTGTCAAACTTATCCTGCTGGGAATAAGGATTGAAAATCCGAAAATAAGGAGCGGCATCGGTTCCTGTTCCGGCGGCCCATTGCCAGCCCCCGTTGTTACTGGCCAAGTCAAAGTCCAATAATTTACGGGCAAAATAGGCTTCTCCCCACCGCCAGTCGACTAGTAAGTGTTTGGTCAGAAAGGAAGCAGTAATCATACGCACTCGATTGTGCATATAGCCGGTCGTATTAAGTTCCCGCATC
>JBCDIO010000146.1:0-7339 GCA_038748815.1 Bacteroidota bacterium | reverse complement strand
TCGGCACCATCGGCTTCGACGGAATGTCTTCTTTGTCTTACCATATTCATCGACCCACGATGGTGCGATCTATTGGGGAATCCGTAGATATCGCTCCCAAAATTGCGGTTGAGCGAAATATTAAAGCCCGTAAATTGATCGGCTATAATGTTCCTCCGAAAGAGGATTATTTGGAATCTAGGGTTCCGATTCTCGTCAACTCGGATATTCACATTGGCTTAGCGGCGCCAAAAAAGTCTTTACGGGATTATTTCTACAAGAATGCCGATGCGGATGAATTACTCTTTATTCACAAAGGAACTGGAACCCTGCGGACGATGCTGGGGAATATCTCCTTTGAGTACGGAGATTATCTGTTGATTCCACGGGGTATGATCTACCAGATCGATTTTGATACGGAGGATAATCGTATACTCTATTCCGAGTCCTTTAGCCCTATCTATACGCCAAAGCGGTACCGCAATTGGTTCGGGCAGTTGCTAGAACATTCTCCTTACTGCGAGCGGGACTATAAGCTACCGGAAACCTTAGAAACCCACGACGAAAAGGGTGAATTCCACATGAAGATCAAAAAGCAGGGAATGCTGCACGAATTGGTCTACGAAACCCACCCCTTTGATGTGGTTGGTTGGGATGGCTATAATTTCCCGTACGGGTTTTCGATTCACAACTTCGAACCCATTACCGGGCGAGTACACCAGCCACCTCCGGTGCACCAAACTTTCGAATCATCTAAGTTCGTGGTCTGTTCTTTCTGCCCCCGCCTCTACGATTATCATCCAAAGGCGATCCCTGCTCCTTATAATCACTCGAATATTGACTCCGATGAGATGCTCTATTATGTGGATGGGGATTTCATGAGCCGCAATGATATCGGGCCTGGATATATCACCTTACACCCCGGAGGAATTCCGCATGGACCACACCCAGGAGCCTACGAGCGGAGTATTGGTAAAACCGAAACGGAAGAACTTGCCGTAATGATCGATACCTTCCGCCCTTTGCAAATTACCGAGCAAGCCCTGGCTTTGGAGGATGGTAACTATTATCAATCGTGGTTAGAATCAGCCGCACACTAATCGATAAACTATTAATCATGTCTATAAATACGCATACTGATACCCTGCCAAAACTATACGATGAGGCCGGTGATTTTATGCCCCTGTTGGGTACCGATTATTTGGAGCTTTACGTTTCTAATTCGAAACAAGCGGCCCATTTTTATAAATCCGCAATGGGTTTTCAAAGCTTGGCTTACGCAGGCTTGGAAACGGGCTTGAAAGACCGGGAATCTTACGTTGTGGTACAGGATAAGATTCGTTTAGTTTTGACTTCCCCACTGCGCAGTGGAACGGATATTGGCCGCCATATCGATCAGCACGGAGACGGGGTCAAGGTTATGGCCCTGTGGGTCAACGATGCTACCTACGCCTACGAAGAGGCGATCAAACGGGGGGCTAAGTCTTTTATGGAACCGGTTAAAGAAGAAGATGCTGATGGAGAGGTGATCCGCGCGGGTATCTACACCTACGGAGAAACGATCCATATGTTCGTGGAGCGTAAAAACTACCGCGGCGTATTCTTACCCGGGTTCAAAAAATGGGAAACGCACTACAATCCCTCGTCTATCGGTTTGAAGTACGTAGATCATATGGTCGGAAACGTAGAGCTTGGTCAGATGAACGAGTGGGTGAAGTTTTACGAGGAAGTAATGGGCTTTACGCAGATTCTTTCTTTCGATGATAAAGACATCTCTACCGAATACACGGCCCTGATGAGTAAGGTGATGAGCAATGGCAATGGTCGGATCAAATTCCCAATCAACGAACCAGCTCCCGGTCTGAAGAAAAGTCAAGTCGACGAATACCTCGATTTCTACGAAGGTGCCGGTATACAACACATTGCGGTAGCCACCGATAATATCATTGAAACGGTTACTGCCCTGCGGGACCGTGGCATTGAATTCTTACGGGTACCAACCACTTATTACGACGTCTTGCAAGAACGAGTTGGTCTAATTGATGAAGATATTGATTCGCTTCGGCACTTGGGCGTATTGGTAGATCGGGATGATGAAGGATACTTACTCCAGATCTTTACACGCCCGGTAGAACCCCGTCCAACGATGTTCTTCGAGATTATTCAGCGTAAAGGAGCTAACTCCTTCGGGAAGGGTAATTTTAAAGCCTTATTTGAAGCGATTGAGCGTGAACAAGAACTACGCGGAACTCTATAGGTTCTGAAAATATAAAGGCAAGATGAATCCCCTTTCGATGCATAATCGGAAGGGGATATTTGTTTTTGGCTCGCTTTTTGTCCGTTAAATATTAAGTTTTAAGTAAATATTAGTCGGAATACTTGTGTTATTCTTTAGGAATCCTGAAAATTGCATATACCCTCCTCGGCGTAATTTTTGCTCGCCGATTTTAAGATTATCAGTTACTTCCTCCTTTTGGTTGAGAAAAACCAATAATAAACGTTTGCCTACACCCTAGGTAACGTTTCGGAGTATTTGGGCATTACTTTAAAAATTTGTTTATGCGCATTAACCATACCCTCTGGGTAGGGATGCTAGTTGTACTCAGCAGCTGTCAATCGTCCTTACCACCGGAAGCCGTGGATGGCTTACCCATTCTTCTTGATCAAGAAGTATCCTTAGATTCAACGAAAGCACTGAACAGCGGTACTCAGTCCCTAAACCGCTACTTTTCTATTCTTCGTTCTTTTGAACAAGTCCAGATGGAGTACCTACCAACGGATGGGATTGTAGAACTCAAGATGACTAAGCCTTCTGGAGAAGCCGGTCTACAGGTAAAGCAGATCAATGCCGACTTTTTAGTCCCCCTTCTCCCGTATAACCACGGGGGCGAAGCGGATGCTTTTGATTTGTCCAATTTAGTGCTGGCGGAATACGCACGTAATGGGGTGAATTTGAGCTATCAGCCGAATAATGATCAATTTGGTTTTTTCAATTCTCCGTCGGAAGTCTTCGATGAAGAAGGAGAGTTCGTATATACCATTGAAGGGACCGTTGCTCCTAACCCAGAGGTGAAGCCCAAGCGCTTCTCGGTGGTTAATAACTGCCTGGATCCCGGTCTTTGGGAGCTAAGCGCCAGTGATGCGGTAGGAGAAATGTACCACGGGTGGTTTCAGGTGCCTCCTTCTTTGTACTATCGAATGATCCAGGGCCAAAACGAGCTGCAGAATTCGGTAGAGTCCATCCAAGCCTTTATGGAAAATCCACAAACGATGGAGGAGATTCCATTAGCTCTGGACCGTTTGCGAAAGGTGCAATCTGACCTACCCAGTGCGCAGGCTACGGTGGCAGCGGATAAACAGCTAGGCGGATATTCTACCCAAGACTCTCGGCGTAAGATTCAACGAGGATTCTTTCAGGTTTTACGCGAAGAGGAGCCGGTAGCTATCGAGACCTTCTCTGATCTTCAGCCCGGCGATGTATTTGATCTCCATTCCTTCCAACCACCAGGAATTTACAATCATAAGGAACGGACCCAAGTGCCTTATCGGCCAGAATGGGAAACGGTAAATTTCCGCCTAGTTGAACCGAATACCAGCTATGGAGGTCGACACGATGGTTTTGGTGAGCATGGCTACCTGGAAATTGAATTGGTACATACACAATCGAAGGAGCGGATGATTGCTGGTAATATCCCCATCTCCCTGATTGTATTTAGCGAAGACTATAAGATTCCGGCCTTTGGAGCGGGGGTCTTATCTTCCTCCGAACTGATCGAACGTCGGCATATCCGACTCCAGCAGGGGCCTTATCCACATTATGCCTACTTGGCCGAAGAACGGAACGGAAATTTATATCTCAAGAATAACCACCCGGCGGGTTATGAACAAATTTACCTCCGCCCATTTGAGGAAGAAGGGCAACTGTATCTGCGACTCACGGTGGTTTCTTACGAGCGTATCATCGATCTTTTAGAATTTAATATTCCGGTTCCGGAAGAATTAGCCAAGCGGATTCGAGCGGCGAGCAGTACCTACAAGCCGCCCATTTATGAGGTTTACACAGACACTAATATTTTATAGCCAAAAACTAAATACTATGAGTACCCAAAAAAGTAGAACGCGAAAGATCACTCGATTAGTGGTTTTCTTAGGAATCGGGCTTGTCGTCCTAGTGGTTGGAGGTCGTTTTGCGATCAAGACCATTGCCGGGGAAGATGCCCTGAACATCGCCAGTGGTTTCATCCAACAAGCCTTTGGTGGGGAGGTTCCCGATTATGCCCCTAGTACCGAATTATACACTCCGGTGCGAACGGAAATTAAGTTAGATGAAACCATTCAACCCTTCAAACAAATTGGTGATCGTTTAGGCGAAGGTGCAGAGGGTAACAATTTTGTTACTATGCGTGGAGTAGCCATTTTTGACGCCAACGGAGATGGTCTTATGGATCTCTATTTCCCTCAACATGGCCGTATTTCTGGAAAAAAGAATGACGCTGACAATGTACTACAGTTAGATGTTTATGCCGATGCAAAGCCTAGTATGCTGTATTTGAACCAGGGTAACGATGAAAACGGAGAACCCATTTACAAGGCGGTCCCCGATCTAATCAAAGAGAAAGGTAATAGCACCAATGTACAAGCGGAGTTGCTAACTGAAAACAAGTATGTGCCCCGGAACTCCCCGGATGAGGACCCCTTTGAAGTGGGGCGGGTGGCTTGGGGAGCCGCCGCTGCTGATTTCAATGGTGATGGTAGAATGGATTTACTCGTGCTCAATCACCACTACGGAATGCCTTTCGTAGAGTTAGAATTAGGGGTGACGATTTTCCCACCTAGTGAGAATGTCGGACGCCAAGAAAGCCGTAGGAAGTCTATTAAAACCACCATCGCACCTTATTTGAGAGCCGATATGATAGATGGCTCTAAAACGATGGTCAACTTTGGAGGGAAAGAAGAACCAGAAGGCCGTAACACCCTGTATTTGAATATGGGAGACCAGGACCAGGATGGTATTCCAGAATGGAAGGACGCTACAGAAGAAGCGGGCATGCACTTGACCAATTGGTCTTCTTCGGCGGCTTCGATTGCTGATATTGATCGCGACGGAGACTTAGATGTATATATTCTCAACTTCATTGACCCCGATTTCTGGGGATTTGGGGCGAAGCAGTTTAGTGGGCATCCCAACGAATTGTGGATTAACCAGTTATCCGAAACAGGGACCTTGACCTTTGAGGAAAAAGCCTTAGAATACGGTGTGGCTGGACTACACGAAGAAGAAAATTTACCATCCTCCATGTGGGATCGTCAAAAACAAACCACGGTCGAGGATAATAATATGATTTTCAACGGTGAATTAGTTGGAAAGAAAGCAGATCATTCCTGGGCTGCTCAGCTTGTGGATTTCAACGGCGATGAATGGCCGGACTTGATGGTAGCCAACGATATTGGAAATCGCATACGGGTCTACGAAAATCAAGCTGGGCAAGGCTTTAAAGTGATGGAGCAATTTCACGACCCTTCCTGGAATGCGAGTTGGATGGGGGTCGCTTCTGGTGATCTAGATGGTGACCTACAGAAAGAATTTATGTGGGCTTGCTTCGGTACACAAAGTGTGACTTCTCGAAATACCGCCGTTTTTTCGGATGACCTCGACGAAATGACGATTACCGCCTTATCAACTACCAATTACTTAGATGATAAAGCTAAATCGCACCATGCTTTAGTGCAGTATCGCGACGGAGAATTTGTAGAGATAACCAATGAAACGAAAGTAATCCATTCCCCCTATATCGCGCCAGATATTGTGTTACCCGCCAACGTAGCGGAAGATGCACGCGCTGTAGCTGAGAAATACAAGTACGAAGAATCTTTAGCGAGTTTAGAATTCGCCTGGAGTCACCTCTTTTTTGACGTAGATAATGACGGTGATTTAGATATTTACAACGTGGGATCTTTATCGCGCGGAAATGATGATTTCTTGGGAGAAATGACTTCTAGTCCAGGGCGATTGATGATTAATGAAAGTACTCCGGGAGCATTTATCTTTGCGGATAAAACCTTGGAATACCAAGTTTTAGATATTGTCGGTATGGAATACAATGCGAATCCTCCCCGCCGTAAAGCACCCGGAACTAATTGGCATAAAGGAGATTACGTATATCTGCAAGATGTTGATTCCTATACAGATATGGGCTTAGAAGCTTCTCGAAACAGCCGGATTAAGGATATTTTTCGCATGCACGAAGCCGGGCAGGGAAATGTCGCAGCTGATCTCAATAATGATGGCCTTATGGATATGGTTGTGTGTCACGGAGGGGGGAATAACTCGAACTTACCGACGGCGCGTAACTTGAAGGTGGATGTAATGGGAAAGAAAATGGCGATGCCACCACCTAATAAAGTAATCAAGGCACCAACCAATTTTGAGGCTGGTCCAACCTTCGTCTATATCAATGGAGGGGCACCAGAAGGGCAAGAGGCCAACTGGGTGCAAGTAAAGTTGATCGATGAAACGACCGCCAATATTGATGGAGTAGGTGCGAGAGTAATCGCCAATGACCGTATTCTGCGGGAATTCATTTTGGGTGGACAAACCTTTAGTGGTGCCCATACCCCAATTCATTTTGGTTTAGCCGGGGACAGCCTGGAGAAATTAGAAATTACCTGGGCTTCTGGTTCTTCCGAACCACAGGTAGTGGAATTTGCCACCCCGGTCAAAAATCAAGTAGTGACCATCCGCCGAACTGAAAATGGGATGGTTATTCAATAGCGCATAAATCGAAACCCTGCTAATCAGACTTGTGTTTGAGGGCTGTCTCCCGAAGAAAGGAGACAGCCTCTTTTTTGCTTAGTATTTTGAAGCAAAGTAAATGAATATTTTGACCGAGGGAATTTTTGTTCAGAACAAGGTGCGCAGGGCTTGTAGCCAAAGCTACAAAGGTGAACACGTAAGGATGAGCTAGGCAAAAAGAACCGATCAAAAAGGTTAGAGATTTAGGGTACAAAGTACTTAGGAAGAGCAAAAATTAATATCTATTTTTGCCCTAGAAAGGCGATACGACAAAATAAATACTGGGCAACTTTACGTTCAAAGCCCGCAACCTCTATTACAACGTCGGCATGAAATTCGCTTCCCAAACGCTCTTTTTCGGTTGTCTTTGTCTTCTCTTCTTCCTTCCAGCTGGAGTTCAGGCTATTAATCCTTTGGATTTCACCCAAGGAGTGTGGAAAGACTCTAGTTTCCAAGACTTTCCCTTCGCCTCTTTGGCCGAAGAAGTAGGCATTTTCGATCTTCCTCAATTAGCCCTCGCTAAAAAGGCACTTGACGGACAAAATTTAGAGGGAGGACAATTCCTAT
>JBCDIO010000145.1:0-7357 GCA_038748815.1 Bacteroidota bacterium | reverse complement strand
TTAGTGGCAAGTCCGGTAATGACGGCCATGCAAAAAGGGCAATTAGTGCGGATCGAAGAATTGACGCGGGTACCTTCCGATGTGCAAGATGCGCTGATTACCATTCTGTCCGAAAAGATACTCCCTGTCCCTGAGTTGAATCAAGAGATTCAAGCATTGCAAGGCTTTAACGTGATTGCTACGGCCAACACCCGCGATAGGGGCGTCAATGAACTATCTTCCGCCTTGAAACGGCGCTTCAATACGGTGGTTTTACCACTGCCTAAGTCCATTACGGAAGAAATAAAGATTGTACAGGCCAGGGTTGAAAAGTTGGGCACCGCGCTGGAGGCCCCCAAGAAAACCCTACCCGAGGAGGAGATCCGCCGCCTGGTGACCATCTTTCGGGAACTACGCTCCGGCCGCTCGGAAGACGGCCGCTTGAAAGTAAAACAGCCGAGTAGTACTCTAAGTACCGCCGAAGCCATTTCCGTGCTTAACAATGGGCAGGCCCTGGCGGTGCACTTTGGGGACGGTAGGCTCAAAGCCGAAGACCTAGCCGCAGGAATTACGGGGGCCGTATTACAAGATCCGGTCAACGATCAGCCCGTGTGGGAGGAGTACCTGGAAACCATCATGAAAGAACGCGATGACTGGAATGACCTCTACCGCGCCTGCAAAGCGCTCCTATAGTCATAGGTGGTTGGGGGTAATCCCAATCATCTTTTTGTTGGTTGCTGCCAATGTCAAGTGGAGCGGTAGCCAATGGCAAGCCCTTATTGCCACCGATGCCAAGGGCTATTACGATTATTTTCCCGCGCTTTTTATATACCAAGATCTGCAATTTAATTTCTACGACGATTTCAAAGCATCCAATTACTACGCCGAGCATAAATTCCAAGATTACCGACGGGTAGTGCCCGGCGGCACCATTAATAAATACTTCGCCGGAGTAGCCCTCGCCCAATTACCGTTTACGATGGCCGCCCATGTCTTAGCGGAGCCTTTGGGTTTTCCGCCGGATGGGTTTAGCAAACCCTACCAGATTGCCGTTAGCCTAGCGGGGATTTTCTACGCCTGTTTGGGGCTATGGTTCATTTGGCTCCTTTTGGGGCAGTTTGGGATTGCTCCAATCCGTCGCAACTGGGTGATCGCGTTACTGGCTTTTGGTACCCATTTGTTTGTGTATGCAGTTCCTGAGCCGGGGATGTCGCACGCCTATTCTCTGGCTTTCATGTCTATCTTTTTCTACGCTGTTTTGCGATTTCAAAAAGAAGGTTTACCCAGTGCCTTAATGGTGGCCGGCTTGGCCTTTGGCATGATCTTATTGATCCGTCCGGTAAATGGACTCGCTCTATTAGCGATACCCTTTTTATTGGGTTCTTGGCAGAATGTGATTCTGCTTTGGCAACGGATGTGGGAGCGCCCCCTTTGGCTACTGTTTTGCCTCTTTCTAGGACTCAGTGTGGCGGGGTTACAGCTTTTAATTTACTATCTACAAACGGGTTCTTGGGTGCATTATTCGTATCCCGGAGAAGGCTTTGACTTTTCTGAGCCCGCTTTTTGGTCAATTCTCTTTAGCTATCGCAAAGGCCTCTTTTTATATACACCCATTTTACTGGTTTCTTTGGCCGGATTTTATTATTTCCAATGTTTCCGTCGTTGGGCTGGTTTGGTTTTTCTAGTCCTTTTGACCTACGTTTTTTCGTCTTGGTCCAATTGGTGGTATGGAGGTAGCTTTTCGTCCCGTCCTTACGTGGAATACTTACCGATCTTTGGGATTGGATTGGGGGTACTTTTGGAAAATAGCAGGGGAAATCTACGTACGGAAATGCTAAGTTTACTGGTTGTTTTGGGGCTCCTTTGCCAGATTCAAATCTATCAGTATCGCTACTACCAAATCCACTATTCTGAAATGACAAAAGACTGGTATTGGGATGTCTTCCTTCGCATCGATCAATTGATAAATAAATGAGTAGCGGACCAGATATACGCATATGGGGTATCCGCCACCATGGGCCAGGATCGGCCCAGCGAGTGTTGGGGAACCTAAAATCATGGCAGCCGGATATTGTATTGGTAGAAGGTCCGGCGGATGCGCAGGACCTAGTTGCCCAAATAGGGGAGAAGGGCTTGGTTCCACCGGTCGCTATGTTGGTCTATTTTCCAAAAGAATTACACCGCGGATTTTATGTGCCTTTCGCTCGCTTTTCGCCAGAATGGCAGGCGATTCTTTGGGCTAACCAAACGGAAGTCCCTGCCCGCTTGATCGATGCGCCAACGGGCTTGCCCACTGATGCCGGGGATGAACAATTGACCTTAGGTGATCCAATGAAAATAGTAGAACCAGACTTGATGCTTGACCCCCTTGGGGTGTTCGCTCGTTTGGGGGGAGACGAAGACGGAGAGCGTTGGTGGGAACGGTTATTTGAAGGGCTAGAGGAGAATGAAGAAGTATTTCTGGCCATCGAAGAAATGATGACAACACTTCGGCAAGAAACCGGTGCCGGTGATTGGACGAACCGAATTCGCGAGGCTTATATGCGGAAGCAAATACGAGCCGCAGTGAAGGAAGGCTTTCAAAAAATTGCTATAGTCTGCGGGGCCTACCATGTACCGGCTTTACGAAAATGGGATCAATTGCCGGCTAAACATGATAATGGGCTGTTGAAAGGTCGCCGGGTGCAGAAAACGGCAGCTACTTGGATTCCTTGGTCCTACGACCGCTTAGCGGTAAGTAGTGGTTATCGAGCGGGCGTTCATTCCCCGGCCTGGTATCGGTTGTTGTTTGAGCGGAAACAAAAAGCCACCCAATATTGGATGGTGCGAGCGGCTCAACTGCTCCGAAAAGAACAATTAACGACCTCCTCGGCTCAGGTAATTGACGCTGTGCGCTTAGCGGATAGTTTAGCTAGCTTGCGAAACTTAGGATTGCCAGGACTGCAAGAGTTAGAAGACGCTGCTTTTGCTACTTTCGGGCAGGGTAATCTTTTGGCTTTAGACTTGATCCGAGAGCAATTGGTAGTAGGCCATACCTTAGGTAAGGTAGAAGGCGGACTATCTCGGCTACCACTCCAAAAAGACCTAGAGCAATCTATTAAAAGTGCCCGACTAACTGCCGAGAAAGCACGGACTGATCGCCTTCGAAAAGAGCTGGACGTGCGGAAAGCCTCCAATTTAAAAGCGAGCTTACTATTACATCGGTTACAGATTCTAAATATCGATTGGGGATCTCTTTTACAGGAGTCACGGTTTGCTACCGGAAGTCATAAAGAGAACTGGTCTTTGAAATGGAAGCCAGCGTTTGCGCTTCGTATTATTGAGGCGAGCGTATGGGGGGCTACTATTTTAGAAGCGGCTACCAAACGCATTGTTTCTCAGGCCGAATCAGCCGAAACGTTGGCCGCCGTAGCAGAAGCCTTGGACTTGGCACTCAAAGCACAGCTTTCGGAGGTCATAGATCCGCTACTGGTTTTTGTGCGGGAGCAAGCTATTGCTACCCAAGACTTTCAGGATTTACTTCGTTCCGTACCGGTTTTAGCGGCCACTTGGCGCTACGGTGATACGCGGGGAACGGATACCTCAGCCATTGAGGAAGTGATCAACGGATTGGTTCCAAGTATTGCCGTCGGCTTACCAGGAGCCTGTGCTCAATTGGGGCAAGAAGCCGCTAAAGAGATGCAGGGACTCCTTCTGGCGATGCACCAAGTGATGGGAGTATTGAATCGGAAAGACTTAGAGCGTTTGTGGCAGCATGGCTTAGCGGGTATTATTGCCATGGAGCAGAGTCCGCCTTTGTTGCATGGTCAATCGGTTCGCTTATTATTTGATCAGCAATACTTGGACGAAGAGCAGGTCAAGACTTGGTTTGATTGGGCGGTGTCCGAAGGACAGGCCTTTGCCTTTACCCTAGCTTGGTTGGAAGGATTTCTTTCTGGCAGTGGGTTGGTGTTGCTGCACCACCGCGCCCTGTGGGATTTACTCAATCATTGGGTAGACCGTTTGGCAATGGGACGCCTCAAAAATGAATTGCCTTTATTGCGAAGGGTATTCAGCAATTTCTCGGAAAGCGAGCGGCGAAAATTATTACAATTAGCCCAACGCGGTGATCAAGCGGATAGCCGCCTGGTGACTAGTTATCGCTGGGAAGAAAAGCGAATAGAAGGAGTCATTGAGGTGATGCAAAAAATATTAGGAAAAGCGGTAGGGGAGCAGCGAATTAATTAATACTTAAACTTGGCTTAAAGCTAAGTTGATATTTATTCAAGACTTTTGAAGTGTCCTTCTTAATTGTTGCTGTAATCCAATCTGATGGATTGACTTTCTCACCTGATAAAGAATGTCGCTTATCTTCAAGCTTATGTTGCCCAACATAAGCTTGATGCTTTTTTAGAGCTTTCTATTCTTCTTCCTCATCGCCCGGTTGGGGGCGACTCAGCCAGAAGTTATTTGCTCCAATGCCCAGTGTGATTTTGATGAACTGCTGGTTCGCCATTTCTAGTAGTGCGAGAAAGGTGACAATGGCGTGTACCCGGTTCTCGAGGTTAGCGAAGAGATCTTCGAAGCTCGCTTTCTTTTTTCGGTCGATCTGTTCGTAGATGTAGCTTTGCTGATCGGCAATGGTGTACCGATACCGCATAACGGTGTGTACCGTTGGTTTCTTTTGCCGCTCTTCGTAGCGGTTGAGCATGCGTTCGAAGGTACGCAGCAACTTAAAGAGATTAAACGATTCTAGCTCCGAATCAACCATTGCTTTATTGGCAATCGTTTGGAGTTCATTGATTGCATTACCTCGCTTATTCTTAAGGGCTCGTAAATCCTCCATTTCTCGCAATTCCTCCAAGACGCTCTTGTAGCGTTTGTACTCAAGGAGTCGCTGTACGAGCTCTTCCCGCGGATCAATTTCGTTTCCTTCATCATCCAGGGGCTTCCGCGGGATTAACATCTTGGCTTTGATGCGACATAGGGTAGCGGCGACGAGTACGAATTCACTGGCCAGATCAATATTCATCTGTTCCATTTCCCGAATGTAGCCTAGAAATTCATCGGTGATCTGGGCGATGGGAATATCGTGGATATCCAATTCATCGCGTTCGATGAAGAAGAGTAAGAGGTCGAAAGGCCCCTGGAATTGGGGTAAGGAAATCCGGTAGGAGTTTTGGCTCATATTGCTACGTAGATCGATTTGAATCGATACTTAAAGGTACGAAATTAAATGGGAGGAGTCGGCAATGAAAATTCACCAATCGATAGGCTGTTTTTTATGAAAGGGCTGCTTGGACTTGGTCTTTTTATCGGGGTAAATTCGCCTTCTTCGGAGCATTCGAGGTTACGTATTTTTAACGATAGGCGAAGGTTAACTTTGCTTAATTGGATGT
The DNA here is from genome assembly GCA_038748815.1 of Bacteroidota bacterium. GTDB lineage: Bacteria > Bacteroidota > Bacteroidia > Chitinophagales > Saprospiraceae > JBCDIO01. The sequence goes on along the minus strand of JBCDIO010000145.1, from coordinate 2,000 downwards.
CTTTTAGGAATAAATGGTTTAGTGTTTGAATCTTAGTGGGCTGTTTATGAACGGATTAGGTATTTTTAAGTTGCGGGAAAGTTCACCTGTAAGCTAACTCGCCTGGTGACTGTCCCGAGTCCTCGGGATCAGGCGAGTTAGCTTACAGGCGAGCTTGTTCAGGATAAAGACAAAAAAAGAGATTGTCGGCAAGGACAATCTCTTAAGCGTTCATGGAATTATGTTCGTTCAATCGGGGTTAGTCTGGGTTTTTGGGGCATTTAGGCAGCTAGCTGGATGTCTTGGATTTCCCACCGGTCACGGTATTGACAGTGTAGGAGTTGCACTTGCACCTTGCGGCGCTCAAACTGCATTTGCCAAGGATGGATGGTGTGGTAGGGCCCTAAGTCTATGGGGGCATTTTTCTCTGCATTTTGAAAAAGGCCGAGTGCTTCAGAGGCCATCAACTTTTGTTGAATGGTTTCCAGGAGGTCTTGATCCGAATGGAAGAAGCCACTTTCTTGCAGCAAAATGGGTAATAATGATTGGTGTACCTTTTTCATAATGTTGTTAACTCATAGCGATTTGTCAGTAAATCCATGATTAGCTTAAGAGGTTACCTTGTGCGGGACTTTTTTCTTAAAAAACGACTAAAAGGCCCGAAAAAAGGAAGAAAAAACCCAGTTGTCGAAGGAGCGATTGAGTACTTACTATAGACCTTACCTTTGTAATGTCAGTTGCTCTGGTATAAGTACGAGAAAAAGCAGACCTTTGGATCGCGCACCACGAAAAAAAAGTAGAGCGGGATCGAAAACGGATGGAGTCGATCTAGTGTTTAAATCAAACTGAATCACGAACAGCAAACCATGGTCGCTCATTCTAACGAACCGGATCAGACCTTACGTCGTTATCAAGCTTTACGTAAATCTTGGTACCCCAAAGACGTCCGTCGGTTTCTACAAAAAGCCACGGTACGGAAAGTTTGGAACGCAACGAAAGTCCTCAGTTCGTATTATTTGACCCGATGGACCCGGAAGCCCATCCAATGGGGGCGCCCCTTTACGGTCTCGTTGGAGCCAACGACGGCTTGTAACCTCCGTTGCCCAGAGTGCCCCAGTGGCTTAAGGGCCTTTAGCCGTCCCACTGGTAATTTGAAGACCGATTTCTTTCGCAAAACCTTAGATGAGTTATACCGAGATTTATTTTACCTCATCTTTTACTTTCAGGGAGAGCCGTATATCAATCCTGGTTTCTTAGATATGGTTCGCTATGCTTCCGATAAGGGGGTTTATACGATTACAAGTACGAATGGACATTTTTTAAATGATGCCAATGCAGAGCGGACCATCAAATCGGGCTTAGATCGATTGATTATCTCGGTGGACGGGACCTCACAAGACGTTTACGAAGCCTATCGAAAGACGGGAAAGCTAGAAGTGGTGCTACAGGGTGCTCGAAATGTGGTGAAATGGAAAAAAAAGCTACAATCAGCAACTCCGCATATCATCTTTCAATTTCTGGTTGTTAGGCCAAACGAGCACCAAATTGATGAAGTTTTCAAATTGGCAGAAGAGATTGGAATTGATGAGGTGAAACTGAAAACAGCTCAAGTATACGATTACGAATACGGAAATGACTTAATCCCTACGCTAGATCGATTTGCCCGTTACCGCAAAAAGGCGGATGGCCGTTGGGAGGTTAAAAATAAATTGCTAAATCACTGTTGGAAACTATGGCATGCCTGCGTTATCACCTGGGATGGGCTAGTCGTTCCTTGCTGTTTTGACAAGGATGCCACTCATCGCCTGGGAGATTTAAAGCAAAATAGCTTTGAATCCGTTTGGCAGTCAGATAGTTATCAACAATTTAGAGCAAGCTTGTTAAAAGGGCGAGATCAAATTGATATTTGTACAAATTGTACGGAGGGTTGCAAAGTATGGGCTTAATTTAATTGCATAAGTGCCAGAAAACCAGCAATTAGAAGAAGAAAATATTATTTCCCCCCTCCCGGTATGTAAGCA
>JBCDIO010000144.1:0-7380 GCA_038748815.1 Bacteroidota bacterium | reverse complement strand
GTGATTTCATTCTCGTAAGTAATATTTTGAATGAGTTCATCAATAAGAAGGGCCGTCTTTGGATCGAGACCAGAGTTAGGCTCATCGCAGAAAAGATATTTGGGATTTAGCACGATCGCCCGGGCAATACCTACCCGCTTTTGCATCCCGCCCGAAGTTTCGGAAGGATAACGATCATTAACCCCTTCCATATTTACCCGCTCCAAACAGTAATTAACACGATCTTGCTTTTCCTTCTTGGTCCAGTTGGTAAACATATCCAAAGGGAAGCGAATATTTTCTTCTACGGTTAAGGAGTCAAATAGAGCCGAACCTTGAAAAAGCATCCCTACTTGCATGCGTACCTCCCGGGTTTGCCGTTTATCTAAGCTGAAGAAGTCAACATCGTCGTACCATACTTTACCTTCCGAAGGGTTTAGGAGACCAACCAGTATTTTCAGCAATACAGTTTTTCCCGCCCCACTTCGACCAATAATCAAATTGGTTTTACCTTTTTCAAAGACGTGATCAATCCCCTTCAAGACATGGTGCTCGTCGAATGACTTCTGAATATTTTCAACACGAATCATATCTACTCGAATTCTAGGCGGTTAACAATACTACGATCAAGTAATCAGCCAACAGAATTAAAATATTGCTGAAGACTACGGCATTTGTACTCGCTCGTCCCAACTCAATACTACCTCCTTTGACAAAGTACCCCTGATAACAAGAAACAGAGGTCAGGATAAACGCAAAAACGACAGCTTTTACGAACATCATCGTCACATTAAAAGGAACAAACCAAGAGTGTAGACCCCGGATATAGTCCACGTCGGTGAGGTATCCAGTAGGAACCACTGCAATGAATCCACCAAGGATCGCCACAAAAGCAGAAATAGTAACCAACAATGGGATAACTACCACTCCGGCCAAAACTTTAGGAGTGATAAGATACGCGGCGGTGTTGACCCCCATGATTTCCATAGCATCAATATGTTCCTTCTGCCGCATACCACCAATCTCAGCGGCAATGTTCGATCCGACCTTTCCTGCTAATACTAAACAGGTAATCGTTGGAGCGGATTCAATGATCGCCAAGTCCCGAACAATATATCCAATGTAGTACAGCGGAATGAGCTGGCCATCTAATTGATACGCAAACTGAATAGCTGCCACTGCTCCCATAAAAATGGCAATTAGACCGACGATTACTACTGACCCTACGCCGATATCGTCCATCTGCCGAACCGTTTCTTTCCAGTACATTGACAGCTTCTCTGGACGAGAAAATGCCTGTCCCATCATTTGAATGTATCGGCCAAAGTGAAATAGCAAATTAAAATTCATACTGCTTCGATTCTTATCCCTTTAAAACTCGAGCAAAAATACTAAATATTAGGAGCTTGTTTGGAGGCCTATCGTTGAGCGGCAGAGGTCCCTTTTCGAGGGAGACTTCGTTACCCCAAACACTCCGGTAGCTTATACTTTGGCAGGTAGGTAACCCCACTTGCTTTATAGTTCACTCCCTCCTACCACCTACTGGTTTATCCTACGAAAACGTTCCTGTTAGCCATGTTTTGGCAAAAAATGTACGCTGCTCGCCTTCAAATTGAGCCTTCAATAAGCTCTAAGTCCTAAAAATCGAGTCGGCCAAAGCGATAATTTCGACCTCGTTCACCGTAAATAGCAATCGAGTTACGGCTGATCTGCTTACAGATCTTAGGGCGAGTAATGATGGAAGCTTCCCGGTTGATAAACAATGGATACGTATTGACACTACCGTCCCGCATGACTTCGCTCAACGCAATAACGGAGTTGCTTCCATTGAAGTTATACAGTCGATTGAGTGGCCGATTTTGCTCAAGATTGCGAGGATTATCATTATAGATAAAGTATATCCGGTCACGTACAATCGACATGACGTAAGAAGAGAAGTATCCTCCGTCATCTACGGTAACTTGTCGTTTGGGAATCCGGGCGGTCCATTCAATCTCTCCGGAAGGACTGATATTAATGACGATAATATCATTGTAATTGTAATAATAGGTGGTTACCCACATCCCATTAAAGTTCTGGAAGTTGCGCTCGTAGATATAATACTGTTCCGCTACTAGTAAAGCTCCGCCATCGCTCCGCAAGACTAATTCATCCAACGAGTAGCGATATAGTTCTGCTTCCTTTTCCGGATTTCCCTGCAATTCGGCCCGTTCGGCTTTCTCTTTCATTCTTGTAGAAAGCATAGCGGTTAGGAACTCTAACTCGAATTCTTTAATATTTTGGGAAATCACTTCTTCCGTTTCAGTATCGATCCGGATAAAATAGGTTCCTTTCACGCTGTAAGAATTCTTTTCTGAGTAGAAACCCGAACAAACAAGATTTCCATCTCGACCGACTCGAAAGGTAAGATCGGTAATAAAGCGCCCCCGAAGGTCTAAGGGATATTCTTGCACTTCGGCGCCATCTTTCCGGTATGCCAGAATGCGATATTGATAGGTAGGATTATTAGCCCGTTCTAAGCGATTACGATCTGCGTAGAATATCCCTAATAAATAAACATTCCCTTCATTATCGATTCGGTATTCTTCAACGCTAAACTCATCGTCTGCGTAGGGTAAAACAATCTCCTGATCCCATAGAGGCTGAAAACCACTCCCAAAAACCCTTAAAGCAAAGCGCTCTGGATTTCTTTTCACATAGGGTAACTGATTATAAATTAACAACTTCGTACTATCCGGAGAACTTGCAAAATCAAAGCTACCTTCTCGATTCTTACTCACCGCCTCGGTTTCGGCGATCATATCAATCTTCCGATCTAACGTAAGTCGATCATTATCGATTTCTTGGACAAATAAATAATTCTTCTTGTGCGCCTGATTATTAAAAGAAGTCAGAAAGTACAATTGTCGATCCAACATCAAGATTTCTTCGAAATCCCGAGTTTTAGACTTATACTTTAGATCGTACTCTTTGGACTTTGCCAATTTCATGTCCATATCATACCGTTCCAGGTAAATTTTATCGGCTAAGGAAAAAGCCGTAGTCAACTTCTGACGATAGACGTAAACTCCCAGTTCGTTGGAGCTGACAATTTTCCCTACGCGGGTATTGGAAGGTTCTCGGTATTCATTACCCCAATCGATTTTTCCGGGGCCTTGAGCTCGTTGCGCTTCCAATGTTGGCGCGAAACAGATTAAACCAAGTAAGAAAAGCCCGAGCATTTTCGAGGGAACAGAAAATGAACAATGGAAGAACAAAGGAGGAAAGGGCATAATAAAGATTTTAGAGCCACAGTAAGTGGCTTTCGCCAATGGCATAAAAACACCCCTTTACTTTAAACTGTTGATTCGGCGGTATTTTGAAGCGTTCGACGGATCAATTTTTGACATAATTTGTACTACTCGCATTTTCTCTTGACGGGTTCCACGACGAAAGATCTCAATGATCTCATCGTCTTTAGCCAAAGAGAACATTTGCAAGATTGTAGTATTGGGATACGATTGATTCACCGCATTTAAATCTTCCAATGCCTGCAACATAATTAAGCGGCCAGCGGCAACGTCTTTATGCATAAGATCTAGCGCCTGGCGATGGTAATCGTACATCGCTTGCCGATAAGACCGCGTTCGGGGCGAAAGGATATTCTCAACAATCCAATAACGATTGCGATTAGCGTCTAACGATTGCCAGCCTGGATTCTGAGCAGCGGCACCACTCGGAACCGCATTCACAATATCTTGGGCCGTTTGGAAGTAGGGTTCTCCACCGTAGGCGGAAAAACTATCGTAATCCAAACCTAGAATGATATACGCATAGAATGAAAGAACATGCGACAGATTGTCGTTGTATGCATTCTGAGAATATTGAATAGGTTGAAATTGCTCGTAAACAAAGGTAAAGTCCCGATCATTGTAGGAGATTAGGGGCGTTACGTACTCACTCCCATAAACTGGCCGGACGGCTTGTACCGCTAGATCAGCCTTAAACGAGGTAGCGGAGAATTCTTCGGTAATAGTAATAGCAATCGACACCTCAATGCGTTCCTCTTGCAGGTATTCGTCGTTTGTCCAACGCTGATTATTCATGAAATTTTCTACGTTGTTCTTTAGATCTTCAAATACCTTTGGATCGGCAATCTGCAACGTTGGAGTATTCATGGATACCTGCACATTCAATTCCTGAGCGGCCAGGCTCGAACTGATTGCAAGTAGTAGGATTAATGTATTCCAGAATTGGATCATCACAAATTCTATTTTTGGTAAAGGTAGCTAGCAATAGCTGCCACAATATCTTTAGCTACCGCTGCCTTACTTTTTAACTCAAATTGTTCTTGCTTATTGTTTGCATGGATAAATCGAACTCGGTTCGTGTCATGCCCAAAACCAGCTCCCACATCACGTAAAGAGTTCAGCACGATAAAATCGAAGTTCTTACGAGCTAATTTACCGCGTGCGTTTGCTTCCTCATTATTGGTTTCTAGCGCAAAGCCAATCAGCAGTTGCTTTTCACCTTTAGTCTTACCCAGGGAAGCAGCAATATCTGGCGTTCGTTCTAATTCAATGGACATTCCTTGATTGCCGCCTTTCTTAATTTTTTGGTCGGATATTTGAGTCGGGCGAAAATCAGCAACGGCCGCAGCTAGCACACCTACTTGCGCATTCGCGTATCGTTTAATACAAACTTCATACATCTCCTGAGCCGACCGGACCCGGATTAACTCAACGGCAGGATGTTGCGGACCAAGGTGCGTAGGACCTAGGACCAGTGCTACTTCAGCTCCCGCAGTAGCCAAGGCATCCGCAATTGCAATACCCATTTTCCCCGTCGAACGATTTCCGATGAAACGCACTGGATCTAATGCTTCATGGGTTGGCCCAGCAGTGACCAATGCTCTTACTCCTTTTAACGTACTGGCTTTGTGGAAATGATCTTCCAAGAACCCAACAATTTCTTCGGGTTCTGCCATCCGGCCTTTACCCACCAAGCCACTAGCTAGTTCCCCATCACCAACGGGAATTAAAGTATCCCCATACTCTAATAAAGAGGCAACATTCCTTCGGGTACTCGGGTGGGTCCACATATCTAAGTCCATTGCGGGGGCAAAAAATACCGGGCAGCGAGCAGAAAGGTAGGTAGCAACAACCATATTATCAGCTATGCCCTGCGCCAATTTGGCTAGAGTGGTGGCAGTGGCCGGTGCCACCACCATAGCGTCGGCCCATAGGCCTATATCAACATGGTTATTCCATCCGGATTCGGAAGATACATCTACGTAAACATCCCGCTTGGAAAGGGTGGAGAGCGTAAGCGGGGTGATAAAAGAAGTAGCAGCAGTGGTCATTAACACTTGCACTTCGGCACCTGCTTTGATCAATTGCCGAGTAAGAATGGCAGACTTGTAGGCTGCGATACTCCCGCTAATGCCGAGAATAACCTTTTTTCCTTGCAAACTTCCCATCTTCAATAAAATGACTTAGCAGAGTTCGGAATATCCGAACTCTGCTAAGTAGATCGTCATTAACGAATGACTAGCGCTTGCGGCGCTCTTTGTTAAAGTGATGGTGCAACTCATCGGAGATGTATTCATCCATCGCAATGATCACTGGGTTGGGTAGCCGCTCATAGAACTTAGAGATCTCAATTTGCTCTTTGTTTTCGCTGATCTCTTCGATTGCATCAGAGCTAATTGCGAATTCTTCCAGTTTTTGGTGCAACTCGTGCTTAATATCTACGGCTAACTGACGAGCGCGTTTGGACACAACAGCTAGTGTTTCGTAGATATTTCCAGTTTCTTCTGCGAGGCCTTTGACATCGCGGGCTGACACGTTAGGATCCAGCCCTTGCACTTGATTCTTGATATCCCCCATCTGCGGATATGGTATTTAATGCTAAAATAGAATTCTCTAAAATATTTTCGACCGCCTTGCGGTATTCACTTTTCGTGTACTTATCTAAAAAGTCTTCGGCAGCTTTCCGGGCCGATTCGTAGCGCTCTTTTCGCTTTTCGTAAATACTATTATCGGCTAAATAAAAATAAGATTCAACAATCCGATAGCGGATACGCTCTGTATCTTCCGTTTCTGGAAAATCTTTTAACAAATTTTCAAACGATTGAGTTGCCGCCTGATATTGTTTGAGGTCATAATAAAGCTCCGCGGTGGCGAATGCTTTGCGCTCCATCTTTTGGCGCATGATATCCATCAGCTGATTGCACTCATCCACTCGCTCGCTATCGGGGTACGTATTTACAAACAACTGAAACTCGTTGATCGCACTAGCTGTATTCCCTTGATCCAACCGGAAACTCGGTGATAGTTTATAGTACGAATATGCCGTCATGTAATCGGCTTCTTCCCGTAATGCGCTGGTAGAAAATGTATTCGAGAAATTATCAAAGTAATACGCTGCTAGGGTATAACTTTCTAGATAGAAGTACGTGTAGGCGTATTTGAAATACAACTCTTCAAGCTCCGGCTTACCCCGGTAAACGCCCAAGATCAGTTCGATCAAAGTCTGTGCCCGAAGATATTCTCGGTCTTCGTAATATTGTACAGCTGTTTTGTAGATGGCTTCAGCATCTCCACTCGTTCGGATTTTTTCAAACTCGGATTTACATCCAATGATCCCAACTAATAAAAATAAAACAGCAAAAATTTTGATATAACGTGCTATACTCATCGGGGTGCAAAGTTACAAAATAATTCAGCGTCGCGAAAGTACGCTTTCCAACACATAATAGAGTTGTCTGACTTTAAAAAGGTTGGGCCATCTAAGAATAATGACTCGTTTTCTATCCCAACCGTGTTGATTCCGGTTGCAAAGAGGGAAATTTCCTATCTTTTCCGAATAATGCAAGTCCACATTGGCCCGTGCTACACACTGATTGCCTGTATTCATGAAACGGCTCGACGAATTTCGAATCTTTTACAACCATACGATCTTTCCGGAGCTCATGCGACTGGAACGTCAGCGCAAACGACTTTTGCGGTTATTATTTTTATCCGGTGTCGCTCTAACGGGTATCTTTTTCTTTGAACTTTACGTCAATATCCTTCCTCTAACCCTAGCCCTATCCATTCCCATAGGATTTTATATTACCTACTTACTCTACCGGGTTCGGCAGTTCATTTTGAACTTCAAACCCAAAGTTGTCAACTTGATTCTGGACTTTATCGATAACGATATCAACTACGGAACCTTATACTACGATTCTAAAAAATTCATACCCAAAAAGGTTTTCCAAGCTAGTAATATCTTCAAAAGTGGTACGGATGTTTACTTGGGAGAAGATTACATCTAGAGCAATCGCTGATGAGCTACGCCGATTTTTCGGGTGCACAGATGATGGAGGCCAACTTTTTTGAGGCCTACATTCATAAAACTAAGTTTATTGGCTCCCAG